>NZ_JBVVQQ010000024.1:0-126981 GCF_055811135.1 Mesorhizobium sp. WSM4817
CCCCCCCCCCCCCCCCCCCCCCCCCCCCCCCCCCCCCCCCCCCCCCCCCCCCCCCCCCCCCCCCCCCCCCACCCCCCACCCCCCCCCCCCCCCCCCCCCCCCCCCCCCCGCGCGCGGCGCGCCCGCCCCCCCCGCGGCCTCCGTCCAGGGGTCATGGGCGTGAATTCGGCCGGGGCGAGCCAGAGTCCGGCCATGTCAAGACTCGGTCTCTAAGCGATTGGGTTTTGACCTTACCGGTACTCGAAGATCGACCTGAAAATTCCGGGCGCGATCACCGACAGCGGATTGACGTCCAGTTTGGGCTTGTTGGCATTGCCCCTGAGCCGGTAAGTCACGCCGATCAGCCCGCGATCACGGCCATTGCCGAGCAACGCGCCGAACAGCGGCAGTTCGCCAAAGATGCGATTGATGCCGTAGACCGGCATGAAGGTGCCGGTCATGTCCATGTTGTTGTTCCGGTCATAGAGCGTGCCCTGGAAGGTGGTGCCGATGCGCGGGCCGCGCAGCACGCCATTGGCCAGCTTCAGATAGCCGGCGCCCTTTTCGATCTCGGAAAAGCCGCGCTCGAACTTCACTCTCGACGTGTCGATATTGGCTTTGACGGCTTCGTTGAGGCTGCGGCTGTCGCCGGCCGGCGTCGTCGATACGAGCGAGGCGAGTTTCGGCTCGTTGACCACGAAGAAATCATGCGAGTCGACCTGGCCCTTCATCGGCCCATCGCTTGCCCCGGCGAGCGCCAGGGTGATCGAGCCGCCCTCCATATGCTCGTAGATGTTGAGGAACCGCAGGATTGCGCCGGCGTCGGCCGACCGCACGTTGAGGGCGCGCTTGCCGGCGCCGGTCGTATTGCTGATGCTGATGGCAGCACCCGAACTTGCCGTGGCGCTCACCTTGAGCCCATTCACCCTCGAGCCGGCGGCGCTGTAGTCGAGCTTCAGGTTCGACAGCGTCTCGTTGTGGAAGCCGGTCAGCGAATTGACGTCGGCGCTGACCGAAATCGCGTCGGAGCCCGTGGCCTTGGTGGCGGTGTCGACATCGGACGTGAATTGCTTGATCAGCGAGCGCGCGTCCAGCGCGCTGCCGCTGATGTCGATCGCGTAGCCCTTGCCCGATCGTTTCACCGAAACGGCAACGTTGTCTCCCCGGTTCAGCTTGACGTTGCTGAACCGCGCTGAGGACAGGGCGCCTTTGACCAGCACCACGCCGCCATCGATCGAAAAGGTCTTTCCATCCAGGTCGAAGTCGGACAGCGTCGTGGTGTCGCCGGATTTGGCCATGGCAAATGTGACATTGGCTGGAATGCCGGGGCCCTTGCTCCAGCCTGCCCAGGGAATGTCCAGCCTGGCATTGGTCAGGTCCGCCGAAACAGTCTGGTTGCCCGTGCCGCTCTTGTCGATCTCAACCTTGACGGTTCCGGAAAGCAGTTCCGACAGGCCAGGCATGGCGGCGGCACGTATCTTGTCGTCGAGCATCAGCGCCACTTTCCGGCTGCGTGGCGGTCCGCCGTCCCTGAGCGGCTCGATCAGGTCGAGTTCGGCTGGAATGCCGTTGAGCAGCGCCTTGGCCGATATCACAGCCTTCTCGCGTTCGACCGTGATCGAACCATCCGCGTCCGTCACCGTCTGGTCTTCGAACGGCTTGCCCAGCGAAAGGTCTTTGTAATCGAGCGTCACCAG
Source organism: Mesorhizobium sp. WSM4817 (assembly GCF_055811135.1). NCBI lineage: Bacteria > Pseudomonadati > Pseudomonadota > Alphaproteobacteria > Hyphomicrobiales > Phyllobacteriaceae > Mesorhizobium > Mesorhizobium sp. WSM4817. The sequence goes on from NZ_JBVVQQ010000024.1 coordinate 1,677, forward strand.
CCAATCGAGTTTCGAGCTGTCGACGCCTGACTGCAGCGGAATATCCGCCTTGACGTGGCCGGTCACCGTGCCGGACAGGTCGTCCGGCAGCAGGCCGACATGGCGCATGGCATTGATCGGCTCGTAGGAGGCGAGCTCGGCGATTGCGGACGCCTCCCCGGCAACATCGATATCGAGCGCGCCGATCACCGGCGGGCGGTTCGCCGCCTTGATCGTCATCGTGCCGTTGCTTGCCGCCACCGTGCGGCCGCTGGCCATATAGACGCTGCCCGAGGACAAGGCGATGTCGACGTCATTACCGTGGAATTCGACGACGCCGACGGCATCGCGTATCGGCGGAATGCGACCGGCCGTATCGAATCGCGATCCTTCGACCTGGAACCGGCCGAATATCTCATCCGATGAAAGCGGGATGCCGTTGCCAAGGCGCCCGGGCACGACCTGGAACTGCAGGCTGGCGTCGACGACGCGGCCGCCGAACAGGTTTTTCAGCACCCACAGGCGAGCGTTTCGCGCCGAAAACCAGGGCCACAACTGCTTCACATGCGAGACCGGCATGTCGTGGACGTTGAAGGCTACAGATATGCCCGGCACCTTTCCCCTGGCGAACTCGATAGAAGCCGTGCCCAGCGCCTCGCTGGCGGACCCGGATCTGATCCCGATCTGCTCGGCCACGAGCTTGCGGCTGCGGGTCTGGTAGACGCCGGCCACCCGGGCGATGAAATCGAGCGCAGGTTCGGAGGATTCCGAAGGCGCCAGCGTCGAGCCGTCGCTGGTCAGGTCGTAGCGATAGGACGGCTCCTCGCCCGCTGTTCCAGTCGCCGGCTTCGGCCCGATCGAACCGGCGAACTCGAATGTCGAGCGACCGGTCCTCACTTGCAGCCGGTCCACCTGGAGCTTGTTGGCGCCGGCGACAAGCGTCGCAGCGAGATCGACGTCGGCTGGAAGCGAGCCACGCGTGCCAAGATCGAGCACGGCACCGGCGAACGACAACGAGGCCGTCAGCTGCGACGCGTTCTCGCCGGATCCTTCCGATCCCGCCAGCTTCAAGGCAATCGCGCCAAGCGTCCCGCCCGGCGCTGCCGCAGCCTGGTCAAGCTGCGCTATCTCGACGCTGGCATCCAACGCCGTCACGCGCCGCGTCGTCGTATCGCGGCTGGCTGAGGCGGCGATGGTGAGTGCCCTGCCGTCGACGGCCGCGTCGGATGAAAACTCCATGCCGCCCGGCCCCGACTGCGCAACGGTAGCATCCGCGATCCTGACCAGTTTGACCAACCCGGCCTCGGGCTGAACGAGGTCGACATTGCGCAGCTCGATCCGGCGCATCTGCTCCTCGCGCACCGCATCGAGCGCGTGACCGATGCTGGCAAAGACCGTGCCGGCCAGCCTGTCCGGATCGATGAGGCCGTCATCATTGCGCAGCGCCGCCGTCCAGTCGCCACCCGACGGCAGCGCCGACATCACGATGCGCGCGTCGGAGATCCTGGCGCTGGTAAGCCGCAGCTCGCCCGAAAGCAGCGGTATCAGCCTTACGCCGAAGCGGACACGCCCGGCATCGGCCAGCGGCTTGCCGTCGGCGGTCTTGAGGCTGACGTCGCTGACCTGCAGCGCAATGAAGCTTGATCCGTCGAGCGTGAGACGGGCCGGCCCGACCGCGACGTCGAGGTCGACGCCGGCCAATTTCTCGATGGCCGTTTCCGCCTCGGCCCGCAGCCGCTCGGTGCCGAAGCCGGACATGCCGATCGCATAGACAGCGGCGGTGGCCAGCAGCACAAGGGCCAAAAGGCCGGCAAACAGCCGCGCAAGAATACCAACGCCGCGGCCCTGGCCGAGCGGCGGTATGCGGCACGCGGACGGGAAGGCCCCCAGGTCGGTGATTTCATCACGCCTGAATCTGATCTTCTCGTGCTGCGGCTGCTCCTGATCCACACAATTTTCCGTTGAGCGAACTCGACCGTGGACGACTCCCGGTGCGACAATATATCGATGAGGCTTCGCGCGTAACCACAAACAAGGGCATCGATATGGCTGATCTCGACGTCGGCGACGTTGCGCCGCAGTTCGACCTTCCCCGCGACGGCGGCGGATCGCTCAGCCTCGCGTCATTGCGGGGAAAGCCGGTCGTGCTTTACTTCTATCCGCAGGACGACACCACCGGCTGCACCAATGAGGCGATCGGCTTTTCGCAGTTGAAGCCAGAATTCGAAAAGCTCGGCGCTGTCGTGATCGGCCTGTCGCCGGACAGTGTCCGAAAACACGACAAATTCAAGTCGAAATACGATCTGACCGTCGACCTCGTCGCCGACGAGGAGCGCAAGGTGATCGAAGCCTATCATCTGTGGGTCGAGAAGCAGCTCTATGGCCGCCGCTATATGGGCGTCGAGCGCGCAACGTTCCTGATCGGCAGCGACGGACGGATCGCCCGGATCTGGCGAAACGTTCGCGTCAAAGGCCATGTCGAGGCGGTGCTGGAGGCCGTGCGCGCGCTTTGACGTCGATTTCGGGACGTCAATTTCGGCTGTGGCCTGAACCGTGTGAAGCACGGGCGCCGAAGCAATCCGGCTGCAACCCATGGGCTGCAAGCTGGGCGCCAGCAACCGACCGTTAACCTTAATGATGTGTAATCGGGCTTGTCGTTGGTGTCGTAACGAAAGCTTGGTCCTGTGAACGTAGCCAGTCAGTCAACGGTCTTTGGCAGGCGCAATGAGCCCCACACGGTCATTATCGCCCGGGGCAACGAGATCAGGCATTTCACCATACGGCCATGGCTTGCCGCATTTTGCGGCTCGGCGCTGGCGGCGATGGCGATAGGCTATCTGCTGGCGACCTCCTATCTCGTGCTGCGCGACGACCTGATCGGCGCGACCACGGCACGGCAGGCGCGCATGCAGCAGGCCTATGAGGACCGCATCTCCGCACTGCGCGCCCAGGTCGACCGGATCACCAGCCGTCAGCTGCTCGACCAGCAGCTCATGGAAACCAAAGTTGGCGAGTTGCTGGAACGACAGACCCAGCTCAGCCTGCGCCATGGCCGCCTCGGCCCACTCCTCGAACGCGCCGAGAGCGACGTCGGAACGCCGCCTGCCGCAGGCCCGGCTGCGTCCGCCATGCCGGATAGACGCGCCGAGGTGACCGACGCCCAGCCGCCGGCCTATGCGGTTGCCAGCGCCGGCGCCAACCTTGGCGCTGGTGACACCAGGCCGTTCTCGCTGTGGTCGACCCGCTCCGATCCGCTGCCGAGTGACACGGCGGCCGATCGTGCCGACAGGCTGTTCGTGTCGATCAACGCCGCGCTCAAGGCCATAGAGAGCCAGCAGCTCACCCGCATCGCCACGCTTGCCGACAACGCCTACAAAAACGCCGATGCGATTTCTCAGGCGCTCGACGCGGCGGGCCTGCCGGTCGACGGCGATTTCGGCAAGAGCGATGCCGGCGGTCCGCTGATACCACTCGACAGTTCGATGACGTTCGACAGCAAGGTAAGGGAACTCGACGAGGCGCTGGACGCGCTCGACCGGCTGAAGACGGAGGCGCGACGGCTGCCGCTCGCCAACCCCGCGCCCGGCCGCTCGGTCACCAGCCCGTTCGGCGTGCGCCCCGATCCGCTCCTCGGCACCGCCGCGCTGCATTCGGGGATGGATTTCAGGGCGCCGACCGGAATGCCTGCCAAGGTCACGGCGCCCGGCGTCGTCGTCAAGGCCGGCTGGAACGGCGGCTACGGCCGCATGGTCGAGGTCGACCATGGCAATGGCTTTGCGACGCGCTATGGGCATCTCAGCAAAATCGACGTGACCGTCGGCAAGCGGCTCAATGCCGGCGACGTCATCGGCAAGACCGGCAGCAGCGGCCGCTCGACCGGCCCACATCTGCATTACGAGATCCGCCACCATGGCGAGGCCATCGACCCGCTGCGCTTCCTGAGGGTCGGCAAGAAGGTCGCGCGGTATCTTTAGTGGCTGCAGGGGTGCATCTGGCACGTCGTAGGCTTTTCGGACGTCGGTGCAGGACCTTTTCGATGCTGGCGGAACAGCGCCCCCCTCTGTCCTGCCGGACATCTCCCCCCACAAGGGGGGAGATTGGCCGTCCCCTCGGCCTTCGCCAATTTTCAACATTCAAGAAAGGGCACTGTCGCCGAAGCGGCAGGACAGAGGGGGGCGCGAAGGAACGCCGGATTCTTTTTGAATTCCATTTGACTGAATAAATATTCGGTGCCACCCTCTTGTCTCCCAGGGATGCAAGACATGGCACTGCGGGGGACCAATCAGGAGTTTGGGCGGCCTTACAACAGGCGTATCGTCCTTGAGTCCATCCGCCTTCACGGTCCGATCGCCCGCGGCGACATTGCCAAGCGGGTCGGGCTCACCGTTCAAACGGTCTCGACCATCGTTCGCGAGCTGGAAGAACACGGCTACGTTCTGTCGATGCGCGAAGAGCCGCGAGGGCGCGGGCTGCCTCCGGCGACCCTGCGGATCAACCCGGAGGGCGGCTATGCCGTCGGCATCCACGTCACTCCGCTGGGTATCAATGCCGCGCTGATCAATTTGAGCGGCGACGTGATCGAGAGCGCCTACCGCGAGGCCCCCAACGCAACGCCCGACCATGCCTTCGATCTGATCGGCGCGATGGTGCTTGAATTGACCGGACTGCGGCCGGGCGGTCGCGTTCTCGGCATCGGCATGGCGCTGCCCGGCCCTTTCGGCGTGGAGTCGATGAGCTTTGTCGGCCCGACGACGATGACCGGCTGGAAGGACGTGGCGCTTCGGGAACGGCTGGAGGCCTCGACCGGGCTGCCCGCGTTTTTCGAGACCGATATGGCGGCCGCGGCAATGGGCGAGCGCCTCTATGGCCTCGGGATCGGGTATTCCGAATACTACTATCTTTATTTCGGTGTCGGTCTTGGCGGCGTCATGGTCCATGACGGAAGCGCGCTACGCGGCGCCTGGGGAAATGCCGGCGAAATCGGGCACATCCCTGTCGTGCCGGGCGGCGCGCCGTGCCCCTGCGGCAATCGCGGCTGCCTCGAACGATACCTCTCGCTCGAGGCGCTGCAGCGCCGGAACATCAGCGACGCCGATTGGGTTGACGAAGTCGGGCCGATCTTCCGCAACGCCATCACCATCGTCGAGAACCTGTTCGATCCCGAAACCATCATCCTCGGCGGACTGGCGTCCACCGATCTGCTTGAACGGCTGGCCGGTTCGGCTGCCAGGCTTGCCAACTCGATCTCGGCGCGAAGCGACCGCACGGCGCCGCGTGTCACCGTCGCACGCGGCGGCCAGCATGCGGTGCTGCGCGGGGCCGCCGCACTTGCCGTCTCAGGCGTGCTTTCGCCGCGCTTCGGCCAGATATTCACCGCCGAGCGCGAACGCGGGCGAGATATACTGCAAGGCAAGGGGATCGCGGCATGAGCGGAGCTCAGCCTGGCATGAGCCAACCCCTGCTGGTGCTCGACAATGTCACCAAGAATTTTGGCGCGATCGAAGCGCTCAAGGGCATCAGCTTCTCGATCGGCAAAGGCGAGGTGGTGGCGCTTCTGGGCGACAATGGCGCCGGCAAATCGACGCTGGTCAAGATCATCGCCGGCGGCCTGGAGCCGACCTCCGGCCGCATGCTGTTCGAGGGCAAGGAATTCCTCGCCAAATCTCCCGCCGAGGCCAAGGCGGCTGGGATCGAGACCGTCTACCAGGACCTCTCGCTTTGCACCAATGTCGACGTGGTGGCCAATTTCTTCATGGGCCGCGAGATCACCAGGAAATTCCTTGGCGTTCGCGTGCTCGACGAACCGGCCATGGAGCAGGTGGTCGAAAAGGCCTTGGCCAGCGCCGGCACCCGCATCCCTTCGCTCAGAACCAATGTCGAGCATCTCTCGGGCGGCCAGCGGCAGGCCATCGAACTCAATCGATTCGTGCATTTTGGCGGCAAGCTCGTGCTTCTCGACGAGCCGTTCGCAGCACTCGGTGTCGAGCAGACGCGGCGCGGCCTCGACATGATCCGCCAGGTGGCGAGGCAAGGCATCGGCGTCGTCATCATCACCCATATCATGCAGCAGGCCTTCCAGGTCGCCGACCGGATCGTGGTGATCCGGCAAGGCGTCGTGGCCGGCGATGTCGCGCGCAACAAGACAAGTCCCGACGCGGTGATCGACATGATCACCGGAGAGACGCTCGCCGGTGCCGGACCGGCAGGCTGAGGGACAAAATGAGGGGTCCGGCGCAAGAGGAGCGAACGACATGAAGAAAATACTTCTTTCCGTCTTCGGTATCCTGGCACTGGCCTTTGCCACGCTCACGCCGGCATTCGCCCAGTCCAACGGCACCGTCTACTACCTGGTGCCGACATTGCTCGACGAATTCCAGACCGGCTCGGTGAGCGCTCTGGAGATGTTCCTGAAGCAGGTCGGCTACGAGATGAAGACGCTGAACGCCGACAACAAGACCGACGCTCAGCAATCGCAGATGAACGACGTCATTGCGCTCAAGCCGTCGGCGATCATTCTTGCCGCCGTCGATTTCAATGCGTTGAAGCCGTCGATCGAGGCCGCCCGCGCCGCCGGCATCCCGGTTGTCGAGTTCGATCGCCAGATCACCTCGACGCCATCCGATTTCACCTCGGTGGCGGGAACGGTCGAGATCGGCCAGATTGCCGCCGATCAGGCCGAGAAGCTTTTGAAGGCGAAGCATGGATCGGTGAAAGGCAAGATCCTCCAGGTGCTTGGCGATCCTGGCGACCCCTACACGCTCGACATCCAGAAGGGTTTCGAGGAGAAGATGAAGGCGTTCCCGGACGTCAAGATCATCTCGGTTCCGGCCATGCAATGGGCGGCGGATGCAGCCGGAACCATCGTCAACGACCAGATGCTCGCCAACCCGGATATCGACCTGATCTTCAGTCACGCCGCGCATCTCTCGGTCGCTGCCGTCGCCTCGCTCGAGGCCGCCGGCAAGAAACCGGGCGACGTCATGCTGATGAGCTCGAACGGCGCGCCGGTCGGCCTCGACCTGATCCGCAAGGGCTGGCTCAACGTCGAAGTCGAGCAGCCGCTCTACGCTCAGGCCGCCGCCGTCGCCATGTTCATGGACAAGGTCGTCAACAAGCAGGAGATCAAGCCGGGCGAGTACGATGTGCTCGGCCTGAAGTCGGCCGTGACGATTGAAGCCTGGGGACCGAACATCAAGATCCCCGGCGCTGCGATCACCAAGGAAAACGTCGACAACCCGGCCTTCTGGGGCAACATGAAGCCGCCCTCGGGCACCGTGAAGCCGGTCGAGTAGCAAAGTCGCCCAAGGCTCCGGGCCGCGCCGGCCCGGAGCTCAGCCGGCACGTTCGAACGACGCGCAAGTCAAGCTGCAGAAGTTTTTCAATCCGCGCGTGATCCCTAAAATCGAATTGGTTTCGGGGTCATGCGCCAGCCGGATCAGCATATGAATCCCCGCACGCGCCGCGCCCTCGAGTTCGTCCTCAACAACCTCGTCTGGTTCATGCTGGTCTTCGTGCTGGTGGTCTTCTCCATCTCCATTCCGAACTATTTCCAGCTCGGCATCTTCGCCAACATCATCGAGGCGTCGAGCGTGCTTGGCGTCATGTCGATCGGCCTGGCGCTGGTCATCATCACCGGTCACATGGACCTGTCGGTCGAATCCGTGGCGGCGCTCAGTGCCATGGCGGTCGGCATCCTGTTCTGCTCGGCAGGTATCGGCCTTGGCGTTCAATTGCACCCGGAATGGCTGATGGTTCCGGTTTCGCTGCTGATCGCCCTTGCTGTCGGCAGCATCATCGGCGCCGTCAACGGCTACCTGGTCGTCAAGGTGAAGATGAGTGCCTTCATCATCACGCTGGCGTCCTACATCTGGGTGCGCGGCCTCGTGCTGGTCATTTCCGGCGGCCGCTCGGCACAGGACCTTGCGCCAGCAATCCGCTGGTTCGGCATTCAGCGCCTGCTTGGCCTGCCGCTCACCGCCTGGATCGCGATTGCGTGTTTCGTGGTCTTCTCGCTGATCATGGCCAAGACCCCCTTCGGCAGGCACTTGGTCATGATCGGCGGCAACGAGACCGCAACCTTCCGCGCCGGCATCCGCGTCAACCGCAACCTCGTCATCGCCTTCGTTCTCGCCGGCGCCATCGCCGGCCTTGCCGGCTGGCTGCTGGCGATCCGCACCTCCGGCGCCACCGCCAACCTCGGCGTCGGCCTGCTGTTCAACGCCTTCGCCGCCGTCGTCATCGGCGGCGTCAGCCTTAAGGGTGGCGTCGGCACCCTGCCCGGCGTCTATGCCGGCGTGCTGTTGTTGTCGGCCATCAACACGGCGATCAACCTCATGGGCCTGCCGGCCAACTTCACCCAGGTGATCCATGGCCTGCTGGTGCTTGCCGCCGTGCTGCTCGACGCGTTCAAGCAAACCATCCGCCAAAGACTGGCATGAGAGGGGGGCTGGCATGACCGGGCGTCCACAGATCGGAAGACTTTCGGACAAGGTCGCGCTGATCGTCGGCGGCGCCCGCGGCATCGGCAAGGGCATCGCACAGCGCTTTGCCGAAGAAGGCGCCAAGCTGGTGCTGGCGGATACCGAGGTCGAAGCCGGGCAAGCGGCCGCGGACGAAGTCGGCGCTGCCTTCATCCGCACCGACATCTCGCAGATGGCCGATGCCGAGGCCGCCGTAGCACTGGCGCTCGACCATCACGGCCGTCTCGACATCATGGTCCAGAATGCCGGCATCTATCCCTGGCAATTGCTGGAAAACACCAGCCCGGAGGATTGGGACCGTGTCATGGCGGTCAATTTGCGCGGCAGCTTCAATGCCGCCCGGGCCGCGCTCGTTCCGATGAAGGCGCAGCACTTTGGCCGCATGCTGTTCACCTCCTCGATCACCGGCCCGCACGTCACCAGCCCCGGTCACGGCCACTATTCGGCGACCAAGGCCGGCATCAACGGCCTGATCCGTTCGGCCGCTCTCGAATTCTCGGGCTACGGCATCACCGTCAACGGCGTCGAGCCCGGCAACATCCTCACCGAAGCCATCCAGCTGCATCGCGGCGCCGCCTATATCAAGAACATGGAGGACTCCATCCCGCTCGGCCGCCTCGGCAGCCCGCGCGACGTGGCCAATGCCTTCCTGTTCCTGGCTTCGGACGACGCCAGCTACATCACCGGCACGACCATCATCGTCGATGGCGGGCAGCTGCTGCCCGAAGGCAAGGACTTCCGGCTGCTTCCGCCATGATCCGCGCCCGATAAACTCGATTCGCCGCCCAATACTTCAACATCGGTTTACCCGAAGCTGGTAACAGCAACGACGCTCGTTTTCATGATCAAGCAAAGGGTCTGCCTTGCCGCAGCGTTACAGCTCTCCTTTCGACCACCACCGGAGCGAGTGCAATTGTAGATTGCATAGCTGCGGGCAGTTGCCGTTCGCGGCGATGGCCAATGGGGAGCCGGGCCTTGCCATGGTCTGGAAACGCGGGGACTCCGGTGCCGGGAGCCGGGCTTGAGCGTCATTCGCGCCCTGGAAAGTGCCGATGTTCCGGCAGTCGCAGGCATGTTTCAACTTGTGCTGCGCAAGGAGCGGACCGAAGCGCCGGCCGCGCTCATCGACTATATGAGACGGTTTTATCTGGAGGCGCCGGGTTGCGGAGGCGATCTCCGGTCGCTTGTCCATGTCAACGACGCCGGCCGCGTCTCCGGGTTCGTCGGCGTTCACGTGTTGCCGATGCAATTCAACGGCCGGCAATTACGCGCCGCCATCTGCAGCTCGCTCATGGTCGAGGATCATGAGCGCGACCCGATGGCCGGCGCCCGCTTGTTGAAGGCTTATCTGGATGGTCCGCAGGATATCTCGTTCAGCGAGACCGCCAACGATATTTCCACAAAATTGTGGACCCGGTTGCGCGGCGTTGTCCTGCCGCAATACAGTCTCGACTGGGTGCGCGTGATGCGGCCGTCGAGCTTTGTGCTCAGCCTTTCCGCCAGTCGCATGAAATCTGTCCGAATGCTCAATCCGTTTGCGCATGCAATCGACCGGTTTTATTGCCGGCAAATGAAGTCCAGCGAACGACGCTGGTCCGGGGTGGCGGCGGACGGGGCAGGTCATGGCGCTTTTCGGACATCCCAAATCGACAGCGACGCATTTGCCAGGCTCGTCGAACCGTTGACCGCCCAGTTCGCCCTGCGCCCGAGTTGGGCGGAAGGCCAGCTTGATCATATGCTGACCGATGCGGCACAAAGGCCGGATCTGGGCGAGCTTGTCTACGTTTCCGTGGCATCGCCGGTCGGCACCAATGTCGGCGCATTCGCCTATCACGCGCAGGCGGGTGACATCGGCCGCGTGCTGCAGATCCTCGCCCTCCCCGGCCAAGCGGGTTCCGTCATCGACTGCCTGATCGATGATGCCGCCGTACGCGGCGTCAGCGGCCTGCGCGGACGCATTCAACCCGCACTTCTGGAAGCAATGCTTGGGCGACGCATCGCTTTCCTGACCGTTGCCTCGACCGTGGTGCATTCACGCGATCCAGAGCTTCTGGATGCCATGAAGAACTCGCAAGCTTTCCTGAACGGGCTTGCGGGCGAGCAGTGGAGCCGGCTGGGTCACTTCACCTGAAGCGTTCAGGCCTTTGCCTTCGCTCAGCTGTCAGGAGCTTGTTGACTATGCCAAAGTCGGTCACGAATGCCCTGCGATATGTTCGACAAGGCGAGGTGCTTCCTCGGCGATCGCCAGGATGATGCCTGACTTGCGTGTGGAGGCGAAGTCCAGCCCTGCGAAGTAAAGGCCCGGCAGGGCGGCCACGCCATCCGCGTGAACAGGCTGTCCCGCGCTGTCGAGCGCACCGGGAAGCCTCATCCAACTGAAATCGCCCTTAAAGCCCGTGCACCACACCACGCTCGTTACGCCGGAGCGGGAGAGATCGAGCGAACCGATCGTCGGGTTCGGCTGACGCATCGCGACCGTCTCCGCCGGGTCGGGCTCCGCAACCGGTGCATCGATCCCCATGCGGCTGATATAGTCGTCGACATGGCGTCTGACATTTTCGGAGGCTTCATCCGCAAAGCGGGCATTCGCTTCGAGATCGTCGGCAAACGAGAGGCTGCCGGCATCCTCGATGCCGGTGAGACGCCCAAGCAGCACGACACCCTGCGCGCTCAGCGCCTGAAGGCTTATCGTACGCGTCGACCCGAGCACGCCACGCGGCGGGATGCGTCCCGCAAGTCGAATGACCTCCTCCCGGCGCACGTCGAGAAACCCGCTTTCGAGCAGCCAGACCATGATGTCGCGGCCCCGGTAGCGCCGTGGAAGCCGTCCGACACGACTGGTCGCAAGGAAGACCGTTTGACCCGCGTCCGCCAATTCCTCCGCGATCTGGGCACCCGATTGGCCGCTTCCGACCACCAGCACCGCTCCATCGGGCAGATCGGCAGCGCTGCGGTAGCCGGAAGCGTCGATCTGGCGGAGAGCGGGCGACAACGCGGCGGCCCAGACCGGGCGCACCGGACAATTCAGGCTGCCGCTTGCGACGATCACATTGCGCGCCCAACGCGTGCCGTGTGAGGTGGTCAGCCGATAGGCGCCATTCTCGTGCGTGAGTTCGCTTACCGCAGTATCCGGTTCGATCGGCAGCGCGTTGCGCCCGGCGAAATCCTCAAGGAGAGTGACGAACTGATCGCGCGTCAGGGCACCATCCGGATCCGGACCGTCATAGCAATCGCCCGGCATGACGGTCTGCACGTTGGGAGTATTCATCCGAAATAAGTCCCATCGCTGTGTGCGCCAGGTCTCTCCTATGCGGCCCCGCTCCAATACGCTGTGGCGCAGCCCCCGTCGCGCCAGCCAATAGCTGACACCCAGGCCGGCCCAGCCGGCCCCGATGACGACAGCATCGAGAACATCGCCGCCATCGGTCATTTGCTGCGGTGATCTCATAATCGCCCCCCGGCAATCTCGCCGCGCAGCATTAAGCCCTGTCCACGGCAACTAGTCCAGCACCGCCGATTTCCGTCCGGCTGGCCGAGCGCATTCAAGACGGACAGGCGGAACATCGGTCACCCTGAAGCGCTCGCCGTGGCCAGGTTGGAGAAGCAGGTCAGGTATCGACTTCCTCGACCTCATCAACGAGTTGCGGGCGCAGGTGCAGGTAGCGCGTTGCCTTGCGTTTGGCGGCGATGTCGGCCCAGACGCGTTCCACCTGCGAGGCGTCCAGTCCTGCCGCCTGCCCCACCACTTCGGCAGCCACGCCGTTGTTGAGGCCGCAAAGGCAAAGATCCATGCGGTCATAGGGAAGCGAGAAGTAGAACTCCTCCTGCGTCTGCGCCAGCGAGTAGGTATCGGTGGTCGGCGGCCGATTGCGGATTTCCTCGGGGACGCCGAGATAGGCCGCCAGCGCATAGACCTGCGTTTTGTAGAGGTGGGCGATCGGCTTGACGTCCGCCGCGCCGTCACCGTTCTTGACGAAGAAGCCCTGATCGTATTCCAGCCGGTTGGGCGTTCCGAGAACGGCGAAGTTCAGCCGGTCGGCATGAAAATATTCGATCTGCTTGCGGGTGCGCTGCTTCATGTTGGTGGCGGCGACGATGCCGAGATAGACCGGCAGCGGCATTCTCAGTTTGGTCTGCTTGCCCCCGGGGTCCTGCACCACCAGCGACGAAATATTGTAGCCCTCATGCTCGAGGGCGTTCGCAATCACGATCTTCGAGGCCCAGCCTTCGCCGTAGTCCGGGACCAATTCGCGGATGAAAGCGTCGCGGCGCTGATAGCAGCCCATGGCGCGCAGGATCGGCCCGATATCCTCCACAATAGAATCGACACCGAAAGTGCCGGCGACAAGCCGGCCGAGCCGCAGACTTTCCGGATCGGAATCGTTTTCCGGCATGAAGAGGCACAGTACATTCTGTGGCCCGACGGCTCGCGCCGCCAACGCCACCGAAACGCTGGAATCGATCCCGCCGGAAAGACCGAGCACCAGGCCGCGCTTGCGAATGCCGCGCAACTGCTGGCGCAAGGCGGTCACGATCCTGTCCGTTTCGGCGCCGGGGTCGATCGCCAGGGCCTGCGCCAGAATGGTCGGCGCGTCATCGCCGGGGCGAACGCTCATTGCGCGGCCTCCATCATCTCCGACGCAAGCCGGCGGCTGACCTTGCCCGTATCCGTCTTCGGCAATTCCAGGCGGAACTCTATGATTTTGGGCACCATGAAATCCTCGAGATGACGGGCGCAGTGGCGCATGACATCCTTTTCGCTGAGCTTCGGGTCCGAGCGTATGACGAGCGCGCCTATCGCATGCCCGAGCAGCGGATCCGGCACGCCGACGACAACGGCCTCGGCGATGCCCGGATGGCCGTGAAGCACGGCTTCCACTTCCTTCGGCGCCACCTTCTCTCCCCGCGTCTTTATGATGTCGTCCTTGCGGCCGACGAAATAGAGAAAGCCGTCCTCATCGGTCCTGAACAGGTCACCGGTGTAGAGGACCTTCTCCCAAGGGTTCGGGCCCGGTCGCAGCGCTCGTTCCGTCGCAGCTTCGTTTCGCCAATAACCCTGCATGACGTGCGGTCCGCGAATGACCAGCTCACCCGCCACACCTGGCGGCACGCTCTGCCCGTTGTCGTCGACGACAAAGGCTTCGGTGTTCGGAATGGCTATGCCGACCGAACCCGGCCGGTGGTCGAGCTCCTCGGGCGGCAGATAGGTGCAGCGCTTGCATTCCGTCTGGCCATACATCGAATACAGCCTGACACCGGGAAAAAGGCAGCGCAGACGTTCGATATGGGCCGGCGGCAAGGCCGCCGCCGTGTTGGAAATATAGCTGACGCTGGGCAGGAAGCCCGGTTCCAGGTCACGCATCTGCAGGATCATCGCTGCCATCGTCGGCACCAGCGGAAGACCGGTGACGCCCTCCTCGCGGATACGCTCAAAGATCGCTTGAGGAAAGGCGAAGGATTTTTCGAGCACGAGCGTGGCGCCGAGCCTGACGGCCATCAGCAATTGATAGAGGCCGTAGTCGAAGGCAAGAGGAAGGACATTCAGAATGATGTCGTCGGACGTGTTGCGCAGATAGGTGGTGATGGAGTCCGCCGCCGCGTCGCAATTGCGGTGCGTCATCATCACGCCCTTGGGCCGGCCGGTTGAGCCCGACGTGTAGATCAGCATCGCCAGATCGACGTCGATGCCGCGGTGGTCGATCTCCCCGGCTTCGAGCGTCAGGCAGTCCGTCAGGGATGCAGCCCCCACCGGGCATTGGCCATCGGCGCCGACGGTCGAAGCCACGAAGATGCCGGTGTTGCCGCCGCAGGCCTCGGCGACCACGGGCATCAGTTTTGCCTGGGTGAGGATCGCGGCAGCGTCGCAATCGGCAAGGATGTAGGCAAGCTTGTCGGCCTTGGTCGATGGGTTGACCGGGATGAAGGTCGCCCCTGCCTTGAGGACGGCGTAAATCGAAACCGCGATCTCCCAGCAATTGTCCATGAAAACGACGACCCGGTCGTTGCGCCTGACGCCGTTCGCGAAAAGCGCAGCGGCAAGGCGGCTCGAGAGATCGTCCAGTTCTTCGTAGCTCAGCCTTTTATGCTCGGTGATCAATGCCGTCTTGGCAGGTTGGGCAGCGGCATTCGCGGCCAGAAAATGTTCGATCCGCACGGAACGCTCCTCGCCGATCGGGCCTAGACTGCCGGCGCTTTCGCCTTGATGAAGGACGAAATACGCTCAATCGAATCCAGGTTGGCCGGCACGATGTCGGTATCGACCATCGCAATACCGAAGGTATCCTCGATGAACGCCACGAGTTCGACCACGGCGGTCGAGTCGATGATGTCGTTCTCGATCAGCGAGGCTGTATCTGCAAGTTCGTAAGACGTGTCGCCGAACAAGAAATTGTCGACGATGAAGGCTCTGACCTTGTCCTTGATTGTTATCATCATCTTTTCCCTTCCCTGGATTCCTCAAGCTGCTCTTGCTGCACTGGCTTCTTGGCCGGTGAAATTCTTCTGCCACAGCTGCGTCGACAGGATGCCGACGAAGGCAGCGTTGTCGCGGAATCCCGACGCTGGCTGCGTGCGGCATTTCTCATGAAGGCTGGCCACCGCCTTGGCGTTGAACAGTCCGCCGGCAGCGATGTTCGCTTCGCTTAAGCAATCACGCACATAGTCCAGTTCCCCGGCTCCAACGAAGGAGCGGGCTTCCGGCGCCCGGTAGGGCTGCTTGGCACGCTCCCCGATCGCGCCGGGAAGCAGATGCCCCGCCGCTTTGCGCAATATGTGCTTTTCGACCAGTCCCTTCAGCTTCATTTCAGGCGGAAGTCTTGCGGCAAATTCCACCAGGCGATGGTCGAGATAGGGAAACCGTCCTTCGATCCCATGCGCCATGGCCATCCGATCGCCTTGGCTGGACAGGATATAGCCCGGCAGCAGGAAGCGGCTTTCGAGATATTGCGCCTGATGCAGCGGGTGCCATAGCGAAAAAGCCTGGGGCAACCAGCTGACCAGTTCCTCGGCCGCATCATAGCCCTTCAACGTCGCGCGCAGGTCACCGGAAAAGAAAATCTTCGCCGCCGCCGTGGTCTTGAAGCGCGGCCGATGCGAGAACAGCGGATCGTCGAGCGCAGCGTTGCCGGCGCCGAAGAACGCCGCTAAATACTCCACGGACTGCTGCTGCAGACCCGGCAGATAGGGATAAAGCCTGCGGAACAGCTGTGGCCTGATGCGCGATGCCGGCTGCCGTGCGCAGAACCGACGCACACGCGCTTCCCTAAAAATATCGTAGCCGGCAAAAACCTCGTCGGCGCCCTCGCCGGTCAGCACCACTTTCAGGCCAGCCTCGCGAACGAGGCCGGACAACTGGTAGAGCGGGGCTGGGGCGGTGCGGATGATCGGCCGCTCGGCAAAGCGGATGACTTCGGGGAAGACGCCGGCGATATCGCCGGCCTGGCAGGCAATGGTTCGGTGCCGGGAGCCAATTGCTGACGCCATCTCGATCTGGAAAGCGCTTTCGTCGTGCTCGGCGCTGTCGAACGTCACCGAAAATGTCTGCAGCTGGAGAGGAGTCATGCCGGCGGCAAGCGCCGAGACCAGGGATGAATCGAGCCCGCCCGAAAGATAAGAACCGACCGGCACGTCGGCGCGCATGCGAAGCCTCACCGCATCGCTCAAAAGCGCCTGCAGTTCCTCGGCCGCATCGTCCTCGTTGGTGAGCTTCGGCGGCGCGTCCCGATGCGGATAGTCGAGGTGCCAATATCGCTTGACCGTGACTTGCCCCGGTGTCGCGATCATCACGCTTGCCGGCTCCAGTTCGTGGATGTTGCGGAAAGCCGTGCGGGGAGCAATCGGCGCCCACAGTGTAAAGATCTGGTCGAGTGCGATCGGATCGATCTCGGCCGAGACGCCGGGAACCTTCAGCAGCGCCTTGATCTCCGACGCGAAGTACAGCACGCCGTCCCTGTTCGTGTAGAACAGCGGCCGGACACCCATCCGGTCTCGGGCAAGCACCATGCGCCGACGCCTGTTATCCCATATCGCGAAGGCGAAATCGCCGTTCAGAAGCGACAGGCAGTCTTCGCCCATCTCGTCATACAGGTGCAGGATGACCTCGGTGTCGCTCGACGTACGGAAGCGCCGGCCCTTGGCGATCAGCCCTTCGCGCAGTTCCAAATAGTTGAAAATCTCGCCGTTGAACGCAATCGTCAAATTGCCTGACACGTCCGACATCGGCTGCTGGCCATCACCGATCCCGATCACCGACAGCCGCGCATGGCCGAGCCCGGCGTCGGCTGCCACAAACTTCCCTTGCTCATCCGGCCCGCGATGGGCGATCGCAGCGATCATCCGCGCAAGCAAAGCTTCCGCATCCCGGATCGACCCGAAATAGCCCCCGAATCCGCACATTGGTTTGACTCATATATCGGTGAGGTAGGAGACATAAGCTTGAATGGTTTCCACAAGCGTTAACCGGATTATTTCGGCCGACACATGGTTAATAATAGCTTAAGCAGCAATCATACTTTCTAAGGAAATGCAACTCTTGGTCGTCCACTTCGTGTGCCAATTAACCTACTCCTAGACATAAGAAAATTAAGGAGTACAAATAGCACAATAGTTTGAGTTCCTATTTTCCTCTGGCGCGCAATAAGAACGTGCCAGTGGGAAGTTGCCGTTAGCTTTCAGTGCTTGCTTTCATGGAGAATAAATAGAGAGGTTAGCTCGAGGAGGGTGTTATGACAGCGCGTCTCTTTAGGTGCACGATCAAAAATTCCGGCCAAGCCCCCATCAGGTGGGTAAAGGATCATCTTGATCACGGTGAGTGGGCTGAGGGAAGCCTTCCTTCCCAGGCAGCTGGACTTATCAACCCCGGCCAATCAGGCCACTATCAAGCGGAGTCCGGGGGCGACATTCCCATTCTGAGCAGCATCATGACGGGCACAGAAGGATGGGTCGCCTTCCGAACCACGAACACAAGCGGAACCAGTGAGTTCTTCAAAATCTCACACTTCCTGCCCTATTGGTCACCGCGTAGGGGTGCGAGTGTCGAGACAATGCGTTTTGATCCGACCATCGCCCCTGGGTCCGGAGAGTTCGACACGCGGGACACGACCCCGGCCACGATCTCGGTTAAGCGGACCAACTTCTTCTCGCCACACGACGAGCTAGCGGAAGCGCAGAGCCTTCCATGGCTGGTATTCTGGTCCGTCGGACAGATCTTCACTCAGCCTTACGGTGACTTTCACTGGCATTTGAACATCGAGGTGACGATTACCGCTCCGGCTGCCTCCACAACGATTCCATTTTCTTCTACGCCGCCGTCAAACATCGATTCACAGTCGTTCCGTTTCTCCAGCCCAGAGATGTGGCGTGGCGTGTGGGACAGCGACGACAGGCGAGTGACCGCTGTTATATCGGTGTTGCCGAACAAGTTGTTGAAGGTCAGGATCGTAGAGAGGAGTCCCGACGGCACGGAGCAAACGATCGAAGCGACCGATTTACCCATATCTAGGACGAAGTCTTTTGAGATCGCCAGCCTATTTGATCCCATTCCGTTCCTGCGGGATCACGCTGAGGTGCTGAGCCAGCTTCCCCGAATGGTGCAGGTGGAACGACAGGGTGGAAACGAGTTTGAATTGCTTGATATCATCACACGTGAGCATCCTCTGCACAGCGTTGCAGTCGAGGCGGTGCAGCGGGAATTCGAGATCGGTAGCTTCGGGCTAAGGCCCCGGGAGTTGGGTGGTGATTACCTGAGCTTGCCCAACGATGCCGTGCTGGAAATCGAAGAAGTCACGGCCGATGGAACCGTGATCGGCTATGGTCTGAGATATGTCCGTCCTGGTTTCGTGCCGGTTCTAGTGTTCGACTCGATCGACACACAGTTGCACCGCCGAATGGTTCTCAACTAGGCCCAAAGACCAAGCCTGATGTGAGACGTAAACGGTATGTGGCGAAACGCATCGTCGTGGCGGCAAGGGCTTCCGTCAGGTCCGCCGCCCCGGCATCCCATCGTACCGGTGACTAGGAACGGACATCACCGTTGCCAGTGACGCCGCTCTGCAAGCCTTCTTTGAGCTTGTCCAGGAAGACCCGCATGCGTGGAATGCCCTCACGGTCGAGGTATCCCGCGACCGCATGAAATGGCGGCGGTCGCAGCCCCGGCAACGAAGTGCCGCCACCGGTCCCATGCAGTATTCCGCTCGTTTCAGCGAGGCCTGCCACTGGTGGAATGCCTTCGCCTGCGCCTCTTCGTAAGCTCTTTCAGCCCGCCAGCCCATGCCTGAATCCCCATCATCCCCCGATGCAGGATCAGGACTTGCGGGTTGCCAGTCAAGTACGCTGGACCAGCGCTACCTTTTCAAGGCTTGTATCGGTGGCGGTTTCGGTGGCGGTTGCTGAGGTCACCGAGATCTGGAAGCTGGTAACTGTACGGATTTCCTTAAGAAATTTGGTGGGCGATGACGGGCTCGAACCGCCGACATCTTCGGTGTAAACGAAGACAGTCCACTTCCCGACAAGTCCATCCCTTACCTCCGCGCATTGTTTTTGCTATATTTTTTTCATCGTTGCTACCTTGTAGATCTCTCGATTTCCCTTCATACCTGTTGCTAGTCTGTAGCTAGGGGAATGTATGCCTATCACCAAAACCGATGTGGACAGGCTTGCCCCCGGGACACTCCTCTGGGACGCAGGGAAGGGTAGCGTCCTCGGATTTGGAGTTCGGAAGCAGCGCCGCGATCCCGTTTTCGTACTCAAATATTCGATGAAGGGTCGCCAAAGATGGTACACCATTGGTCGGTTCGGGTCGCCCTGGACCGTTGACCTGGCGCGACTGGAGGCGAAGAAACTCCTAGGACGGATTGCCTCTGGCAATGATCCATCCGTTTGCCGCGACGACGCCAAAGCCGAAAGCGAACGCGTGACAATGGCCGAACTCTGCGACCAATACATGTTGGCCGCGAGGGCCGGTGCCATTCTGACCCGGTTCAATAGGCCAAAGAAGGCCTCGACACTCAATATCGACGTCGGTCGGATCGAACGACACATCAAGCCGCTGATCGGGTCCATCCTTGTCACAGACGTCGACGCCCGCGTTGTGAAGAGGTTAATCCAGGATGTGACTGTGGGAAAGACAGCCGTGACCATCAAAACGAAAGCGAGGGGTCGCGCGTTGGTCACCGGCGGTGCTGCCACTGCTGCCCGGGTCGCCGACCTATTGTCAGGGATCATGACCTGGGCTGTCGATGAGGGGATCGTAGCGGCAAACCCGGTACATAGAATTCGCAGATACCGCAGTGAGCCGCGACAAAGATTCCTGAATGACAGCGAGCTAGCTACTTTAGGAGCTCGGATCCGAGCCGGAGTAGATCCCCAGGACAAACCCTTCCACCCTTATGCGCTCGCCATCATCCAACTGCTTTGCCTAACCGGTTGTCGATCGAGCGAGATTGCCGCCTTGGAATGGACAGAGGTGGACCTGGCACAGAAGTGCCTTCGGCTTGAAGATACCAAATCGGGCAGAAGCCTTCGCGCGATCGGCAAAACTGCAGTCGCGCTGATAGCTGCACAATTCAGAGTGGAACGACGATCCTTCGTATTCCCCGGGGCCAAGGGGACAACTTACTACCAGGGCCTCAACAAAGAAGCGCCGCGCGTCTTCCGATCGGCCGGTCTATCAGACGTAAGCTGTCACGTGCTGCGACACACGTTTGCATCAGTGGCTTCCGAAATGGGTTATTCAGACGGCACCATCGCAGGCCTGCTCGGTCATAAAGGTCGAGGGGTCACATCCCGATACGTTCACAGGCCGGACGCAGCGCTGGCGTCTGCGGCAGAGGCAGTGTCGCGTGATGTCTGGAGAAGAATGGAATTGTGAACTCGCGCCACGCAAATTTGGGAGTTGCACCAGCCAGCAGATCACGCGACGGCGACACTAGCGAAGCAACCGACTGTAAAGAGTTGAAGGCACCTTGCCTCAGCCGTTTAGGCTGGAGACGGTCCTCGATTTCGGTGAAGAGCACCTAGGCGTCGGCACGGCAAAGAGCAGCAGAATTGAAGCTCGAGACCTCCATCACCTCAAGTCGTTGTCAAAACTGAGAAGTACTAGGTAGGTTCTCAAGCGAGTTCGTTGTTACGAGGTACATATGCCTGACGAGAATACGAGCCTTGACCCGTCGGAGGAAGCGTCACCACTACCGGCCACGCCGTCTGAGACGTCTCGAAAGCAACTACGGTTCCATGGAAACAGGCGGCTTGTGACGCCCCACGGCTATCTCTACTTTGATCAATGCCTAGACAGGTTCGGCATGCACCGGCTTGGCTCATCTTGGGACGATATCGTTCGCCTCCGCCACTTTCCCTTCCAATATGAGTCGCGCAAACGAGCTTTTGTAAGATACAGCCTTAGTGAAAGGCGCCCGTTCAAACGCTTGGACCACCCCATCGTCGTTCGAGAGCCCGAGTGGGAGCAATATCGAACGGCCTCACAGCGTTACAAAGAGCTCTTTAAAGAGCTTTCGGCAGCCATCCAGGACCATCAGTTTCAAGTATTTTTGATCGCACCCGAGGGTCAACTGACCGAGATCTCACATCGAACCATATTCGCCGCTCAGGCAGTGCTCGCGTTTTATACCGGCATGGTTCGAATAACGCAGGACGGAATCCGGCGTAGGCGCCGGATATTAGTGCACAATGAATCATTCACTGGATGGTTGGAAAAAGGTAATGGGCCAAACCTCCGGACATTGGGGGCAACCGCGTTCGCGTTCCTGCTACCCGATATAGTCGAGCATGCAACAGAGAATGGTTATCAGCTTACCGAAGAGGCTTTTAACCTATTGCTTTTGGAGGCGGCCCAAGCGTTCGAATCGCCGATAGAGATCAACGAAGCTGGATTGCGCAAACTCTGGAATGACGATGCCCTAAAGGCTGTAAAGAAGGCGAAACGCGGGCGTCAAACAGACGCGAAAAGGGACCTCTTTAAGCAGCACAGGCCTGCATTGAAGGCGCTTATCATTGTTAAATTGGGAGAGAAGCGGCCGTCCGCGCCGCTCGCGGCAAAGACGCGCGGCTAATTCCCCCTCTGCTAATTAATTTGGGAATTCAGCCTGCTCTAAATTGGAATTTTCCGCTGCGGTACTTCGGTCGGGCCACAAGGAGGCACGGCCAAATGCAAATCTGCGAAGAACCCTCTGGCCCCGGCCAGGAATCTGTACGCCTGCTCGACGAGCACGACCTGGCAGCGCGCTGGAAGATCTCAGTCAAGACATTGCGCAATGCGCGAGTGACCGGAACCAAAACGTCAATTCGATACATAAAGATCGGACGATCGGTTCGCTATCGGTTGTCCGATATCGAGGCGTTCGAAGCCGCGAACGTTCGCACAAGCACGTCGGACCTCGGTCTCAGCTGATCGGGCGCCACACCAAACATCAATCAACAGAAGGTAAAAAACATGCCCCAACTTCATGGGTGGGGGGATGATTCCCTCTATTTCGAAACACGCGGACTCTCCAGAAGCGAGGACCAGAAACGCATCGACCTGATGCGCGCCGACCTCGCTCGGAACTTCCGGCTTCAGATTCAGTGCAAACGGTCCAGGCGTGTCCAACGAGATCTGCGCGACCAAGCCGAGGATGTCGAAGACCTGAGCGATCTGCTCGACACGGGGCTCAACTCCAGCTGGCCGCGAGAAACACTGGCCTCATCGCTTTATATGCGCGAACTACGGGCCTCAATGATAGGCGCCGTGCTCAAGGCAACAGCTGATATTCCGGACCCCAATCTCAGCACGGTCACCGTCTTAAACAGCCAATGGAAGATGGCGACTGACAGGCTCGATCAAACCGACGCGGAAAGGATCAAAGGCCAGTTCAGGACCCACCTCTATCGCGCCGGTATCTTAGACCTTCCTGGGTTCTTCGTCGCGTTCCTCCATGGCGAATTCGAGTCAAATGGCGGCAACTATCAGCTGCATTTTCACGCCCTCACTACCGAGAAAAAGGCAGCGGCCATTCTTCATCTACTACGTGGTCGCTGGGGCTATGTGCCCACATCCACTGGCTCGGATCCCATAAAACGAAAACCGGTGCGCAACCGGATCAGGCAGTTCTCCTATCTGCTTAAGGCCTATTGGCTCGATAAGCCCATCATAGACGTCAACGGGAAGGAAAAGCGGGTGCGAAAAGGGCGTCGGATTAAGGATATTTATCATACGCAATATCTTCTTTGGCTTGATGGTCAGTCGATCGAAAGCATGACCTTGTGCAACAAATGTCGCTTTCGGACCACCGATCTAATTCACTGCGATTTTGTATTTTTGTAACCCGGCGCGGACGTCGTTTTCACTATCTTCTATGGTCATAACACACGCAACAACCCCACAATCTCAATCATCTCCACGACAACACTGCGACGCCCAGACACTCATCCTCTCAATCCCGTACACGTCAAACGACAATGGTGGGACACGGTGGGACGGTGGGACAAACAGGCGCGGATTTCATCGAAAAGGACAAGTGAAATGGACAGAATTCAGACAGCCAACAGCGAAACGTTAGCGGGCCCCGCGACATCGCCCAGCGCGAAAGAAGAGCATAGGATATTAGATGCTATAGTCGATCAGACCCAGGACCATTGGGTCAAATACGGATTCTCGAATCAATTCCGCTGGTTCTCATTGGCAGAGCTGCATACGCGCGAAAGCGACGTATTCAAAAGGCTATCGTCAGCACGCATCAACCTGCTGAACCCGGCCACAAAAAGCAAATTCAAGTCCCAGCTGGAGGCGCTTAAAGACTTCCGCCTGGGGTTGGTCGCCCTTCACCCCGGATGGATCGAGAACCACTACGTCTTGGGGGATGGGACAATCATCTCACCCACTGAAAAGCCGCTCGATGTGATTGTGGCATTCCAACCTCGATCAAAGTTCAAGCCAACTGGGAAACTGGAGGACTGGCAGAAGCGGGTTGGCGAGATCATTGCCAAACAGCCACTGCCTCTCTTTGCTCTTGGAGTGGCGTTTGTCGGCCCCCTGTTGCGCTTCTCACCAAGCCAGTTGAACCCGCAGATCGAAATTGTGGGAGATCCCGAATGCGGCAAATCGACGGCTGGGTTCCTTGCTGCCTCGGTCTGGGCTGGTGACCCGACCAGCGAAGTTGGCGGCGGGGAGAGTTGGGACCTGACCGTCAACAGTCTCGATCA
This sequence comes from Mesorhizobium sp. WSM4817, assembly GCF_055811135.1. NCBI lineage: Bacteria > Pseudomonadati > Pseudomonadota > Alphaproteobacteria > Hyphomicrobiales > Phyllobacteriaceae > Mesorhizobium > Mesorhizobium sp. WSM4817. The sequence continues at coordinate 25,328 of NZ_JBVVQQ010000024.1, forward strand.
ACATAAATCCGACTACTCCGATAGCCTCCTCTTCCTAGACGAGGCGAACCTCATGGCTTCAAGCACACCGGCCGACCGAGATGCCATGAAGAAGGCCGTGTTTAAGGTTGCTAAGAAGGGAGGCAAGAAGCGCTTCACCGATACGACGGTCGCGCCGAACCTCAACGTCTCCCTTTTCAGCACCAGCAACATTCCTATCCGAGAGCTGCTGAAGCTCGAGGGTTCGGTGCGAGACGCGCTAAGCTCGAGGATGATCACTATCCCTATACCCAAGGGCGAAGGCTTGCTCGGTTTTGCTCCCAAGGGCTTCGAGAGCATGACAGATGCAATTGATTACCTACGCGACATAGTTGATCGCAATTATGGCACCGCGGGACAGGCCTTCGTCCGCAGGATTGTGCAGGAAGCCGCTGCAGACGAGGAAGGTCTCCGTCGGCGCATTCGCAAGCTGATCAAGCGATTCCGCAAAATGTTAAGAGCGGAGCGGCAAGGTACCGAATCTGCCAGGGTCGAGAGGACATTCGCAATCATTTACGCCGCGGGCTACCTAGCGCGAGAATGGGAGATGATCCCCAAAAGCTGGGGAAGCGCAAAGACTGCGACACTGGCCGCATATTGCTTGTACCGTGGATCTTCAGCCGCGTCTCCAGTTGGTTCGCCTGCCGGCCCTTCGGCCCTCGAACATGTCCAAGCATACGCGAAGCGTGAGCGGAAGAACCTGGTCCCGGTAAAAGAGATCGATCGGCCCCTTAGCCTGAAGAAGTTCAAGGCTGCTGCCGGATTCACCAGGAATGAGCAAGGGCATCGGGAGCTTCTTGTGCCAACGGCCCGGTTTCAGCGGGAGTTCCCGAGCTACGCGAGCCTTCTGAAAGAGCTCAAGAGGCTGGGGCATGCCATTACGGAAGGCGGCCCCCAAAAGAAGCTGTCGCAAAAGGCGCCACGCCGAATTAACGATGGCGGCCGTGTCTATCGCTTTCGGCTGGATTGAGGCTAGTCGCGCCAAATCCGCAGTGACCGGGAGACCTGGGTTGAGAAAGTGCGGATAGCGTCACAAAGCGATACGCGCGCCCACTGGTGAATGTGCTCCCACCGTAACGGCTTTGAAGACCATCCGTTTCGACCGGTGAGGAGCGAACGATCATGTCCGTCTTCCGCCAGTCGTTGCCGAGTTGGTTGCCCCAAGGACTAGCTGCAGCCTGGTCCTCCTATCTCAAACAATCACGGAGACAACAATACCGACCACCATTCGGAAACATCCGGACATCACTGGAAAGAGCGCCTTGATCGATTGGCTCTGCAGCGGGGTGAAGCGCAGAGAGCCACAGACGCAGGTGCCCATCCCATTTGTCGAATACTTTGACAGACTGCCCGCACGTTCAAGGAATCGGATGTTGCGATACCAGCAGGCAGTGGTTGGTTTGAGGACCTTCATGAGCTTTTCTGCTCCATCATCGATCATGACCAAACGCAGCTGTGCCCGAACCTCAAGTGCAATGGCTTTCGAGGTGGACGCGAAAACCCGTCGTCTGATATCAGGCAAGTGTGTACCCTTGGGTACGAATTTCCAAATCTTGAGGCGGGATAATGACACAAAAGCGATTGAGGGACTCTCAGGTAGTAATCGTCGGATTGTTTGCCTGTATGGCCGACGCAGTAACAAAGATCTCGTTCGGGCTATTCGTCCCCGACTGGGGCACGTCAGTTGCGCGCCGCTTTGAATGCAATAACCAGCTTTTGGAACAACGCGAGAAATGACACCAGGTAGACTACCCCTTGCCCGACTGACACCACTCGCCGCTTCTGGAAAACTGGCCGACCGCAATCCACCCCTGCTCATCGGAGGAGACCTAGGTCCCAGGTTCTACCTGAACGGGAACAGCAAGTGCGTGACTTACAGGCGCCAATCCCTGACATGATGAGTCTGCCTGCATGACCAGGAACTACGTCTGGAGCCAGGTGGAGATCGATCCCGAGCTACGGTCGTTCGTCCTTCTGTCGCCCGAGGACGTCCAGGAGATGATACTGAAGGTCAAGGGGAAACGTGACCCCGCGGCCAAGCTGTCTCTGCTCCTCAACGAGCGTGGCCGCGCCAGGCGCAACGAACAGAGAAAACGTATCGCGGATGACGCGAAGAAAATCGCGAATCCCGACAGATGGGAACGCCTGCACCTCGTCCTCACCACCCAGCCTTGGGTGACGGCGATGAACGGAGAGTCGCAGACTGCCCATATTTTCGCCGACGCGCCGCTAAAAGTGAGAGTTAAATCGAATGGCGAGCCCGACACAACCTTCGCCAGCGCCGAAGAGCTGCTGCAAATCTGGCGTTTGGACTAAAGCGGATCGCATGGCTCCCATAGATTGGGCGGGAACATCGGAACATCTCAAAGTAAAATCCCATCGCCATCAGCCGCACCGGGCAATAAGATCCGATCAGTCAAATACCCAGGTGATACTTTTGCAATGATCCGCGCACACCCTGAGGGGTCTCGACATCCAATTCTGGAAGCGGCGAGGACGTCCTCAGTGTGAAATGGGTGTTTTACACTACAGAATTCGACGCCAGTCGATCGGCTGCTTCAGGAGTGTCTATCGCTCGTATATGAACATCCTGCAGTCGCTAGGCGCAGCGGCGGCAAGACCCCCTAGGCCGCCGTCATTTCCTGCCGCCGGGAAGAACAGTCAACTGCGGGCGGTATTTATCCAGGACGATGGCGATCGCTCTCCATTCGCCAAACCGGAAATCCAGGGCCGAACCTTGTTCGAGAATATATTCGTTAGACGCGCCGCCATCGTCATACTGATTAGATATCTTCACGGTTGGCCCGTTCAACCAGCGGCAGCAAAGACTCCCAACTGAGAGCGACAGTGGCGAACGGAGAGATCTTTCGCGATAGAGTGAGAGAGCGAGACCTCGACAACTTTCTCGTTGAGGAACTGCAGGCGTCTCTGCATTTTCGGGAATGATTCCTTGGGAAGTTGACGAGCAGCTTTCGGCAACCGGAAGGCTGCGATGTGCGGCTTCACAAATCACCCCCACGTGAGGATGGCCGTCAAACCGACGTGCAGTTGGGATGGTTCGATGCGACAGACAGGCTTCGCGGCTGCATTCTCATCGAGAGTAAGGTGACGGCAGATTTCCAGGTAGGTCAGGCCGAAGCCTATCGGAGGGAAACAGATAGGCGCCGCTCGGAATATGGGACTGAGGGTGCTTGTTCAGTGCTGATAGCGCCCGCTTCGAAGCTGGCCGCGCTGGCGGGTGCCGATCTATTTGACACGTCAATTCCGGTTGAAGAAATCATCGATATACTTACGATTCGGCGTATTGCCGGAATTAGCGATGCCGAAATCGACGCGCGCGTTGGTGTGCGAATTGGAGTTCTTGAGGCGATCTGCGGGAAACGCCAATATTCCAGTTGGGTGCCTGTTACGATTTCTACGAAGCGAGATTTCGCAAAAGCCTATGCTGAGCTAGCTGCTTCCATCGTTCCCGAACTAAGTGTGCGCCCGTCGACGGACGGACCGAAGGCTATCACCAGGCAAGTCTCTGTCGGTTTGCATCGACACACCAAGCCTAGTCCCCGCCGGTGAACGGTTTGAGGCGCAACGCCCTAAGATCGTTCAGGGCCTTGAAGCCATCGGCCTGCTCGCTCGCTGGTTTGACACCAACCAAGCCGAACTCCGTCAGTTATTCTCCTAGGGAAATTAGTGCGACTGACCCCTCCGTCAGAGGAGGAACTAACAGGGCGCTAAGATCGCTCGCCATTCGCTCGATTCAGGAATTCAACTACACGCTGCGATTCTTCATAAAGATGCTTGACGAGCGCGGTGGATTGCCGACGGCGCAGACTCTACTGGCGGTCAGCCATTCGACGGATTCACAGCCAGATGGGCACTAGGTGCGCTAGAGCTTACCGTGGAGACGTTAAGTTCTACGGCGGTCCAGCAAACATTTCTCGGATATGAGATCCGCACTGCCGAGCGCCGTTTGCGCGACGCCGGATAACAGCCACACAGTAACCGCGGCGGAACCACATCAATATCGCTCATTATGCCGGGACTACCAGCCTGGATATCGCTCCCAGAGCATCTCTGAATCGAACTCCCCTTCCAAGACGGTTGCGAGATCTCGCCCCAAGATGTCTATTACATCGCGCAGTTCCACCTGCTCGACCCACTCATTTGGCAGTGCCGCCGGCCCATACCAGGTACCCACGAGGTTGCCCGTGATGGAACCCGTGGAGTCGGAGTCGCCGCTGTGGTTGACGGCAGCGATGATCGCGTCGCGAGAATTGTCAGTTGCCAACGCGCAAAGCACGGATATAGCGAGTGCTTCTTCCGCCACCCAGCCCCCACCGAGATCCTGCAGACGTTCGCGCCAATCGGCTGCCTCGCTCAATCGGAGTGCATGCCGCAGCGCATTCTGAACTTCGTGGGCGTCCGGGCTGCTCTCGAGCAACGACAAAGTTTGCTCAACGGCTTCCAGCGGTCCCCTGCCTTGCGCCAGGCACGCGATGATAGTGGCCAATGCGCCCGACGATAAGGAAGCCGAGGGATGCCCGTGGGTAGTTCTTGCGGTCTCGGCCGCGAGGGTGAAGACGCGCCAGAGATTATGAAGGTCGACGAAACCGAAGGGGGCGTCCCGCATCACTGTTCCGCAGCCCTTGCTGTTATTTGCGGCTGTCTCGTGAAACGGGCCGCCCGCGCGAAGCGCGGACAAGCACGTATTGCCCGGGGCCCTGCGGGCCCACAGGCGTTTCTCATGGATCAGCCAGCCGTCAAGATCGCCGTGCAAATTGAGATGCTCGAAAGGCTCATCCTGGGTGATCAGCCAGCGCTTGTATGCATGATGGACGACTCCAGGAGGATGACAGATGCCTCTCTCGGCAAAGCGCACCGCCGCCCTGATCAGCCCTTCCACCGTGAAGAGCGTCATCTGCGTGTCGTCCGTGATTGCGCCGAGTGTTCCATAAGCGGTGTCAAAGCCGGTGATGCCTTCAGGGCCATAGCGGGAGGTGATTTCCTCGAGCTTGAGGAATTCTACTGGAGCACCAAGGGCATCGCCGCACGCACCACCCAGGAGGCAGCCATAAATCCGGTCGTAAAGCGTCATCGGGGGCTCATTTGGCTCGAGGCGGGCAACTGAGTTAGTTTGTCGCTCGGATGCATGAACATGAAAGACAGCTTGATAGACTTGGCTTGGCTGCCTTACAATTCGAGCGACGGGATCGGGATAGTCTGTGTCATTCGAAAAGTCTGAGACGGAGGCAAGTGATCGTTGCTTTCTATTTTAATGGCGTGTCGGTCGGACCGGAGGACGATAAATAGCCGATTCTGACCTCGGAGGGCTGATGATGAACCTGAACGATTTTGAACAAGGATTGGAAGACTGCGTAGGACGATCTACCGACATGCGACCCTTCGTGTGCAATGGTTCCCCGCTTGAATGCCGCATCTTCATCGTTGGGTTCAATCCCGCCACCACGATGACAGCAAGCTTCTGGGACTTCCGGCAGTCAGAATATGGCTTTGACAAAAAGGCGTGGTTTGAAGAGTACAAAAAAGACAGGGCGGTGCGCCCGCTCAAGCCTGGCAAAACTCGGCGCAATCCAGTGAGCAATACGCGACGTGTGCTCGACTGGATTACGGAAGCTGCATTACCATACGGCTGCCTCGAAACGAATATCTACTCCCTGCCCTCTGACGATAAGAACGGGCTGCGTCAGGAGGAACGTGATACGACGTCGTTTACCTTTCTTCTGGAATGCATCAAGCCTTCGGTCATCGTCGCGCACGGCGGAAGGCCGCCCGCGCATTGGGCGAGGAGATAAAAGCCGCATGTGCGAAAGCCGGGCAACAGCCCCTTTCATCGGGTTTCCAGCTAATCGTCTAGTACCGGACTTCCATCTCCAGAGGGGTGGGCACAGCTCGGTTCAGACGCAATCACCTAGAGGAGGACTCAATGGATTGGGATGCAGCAGCAGCGGATGCTCGCACGCGCATCGGGGAGCGAAAACGGACCTTCTCAGAGCAGATGATGCTAGAAATGATCGATCATCTTTGCCTCGAGAGGCGGACATCGCAAAAGGATCTGTTAACGATCGCACCCTCGCCAGATGCGCTTGGTACAATATTGGGTCATGTAACGACCGCGGTTCACGGCAAAGGAAGTGTGCCAGTAGGCGGTTGGTATTCTAGGTCGGGAAGTGAATACGTCGTTCACCCGGACTTCGCCCAAGCATGGATAAAACGCCGGCGGCTTGTGACCCACGGATAGGAAAGCACTGCTACCCAAAACAGCTTGAACACTTGGCCGGATCCCAACGAAGCAAATTGCATATGTCAGTTGGTTTCGACAACAGTCACAGGGTGCTCGGGCCTTGCGTGACCGGCTGTCACGCGACGTCGCCTTCATCTCCAGGCCTGATGACGCAGCAGGTTCCTTTCATTGTTGCAGAACTGGGTGCTGAGACCGATCCCTACATGCGGCTTCCTTGTATAAACCAAAAGAAAGAATTAGCTGCAGTGAACTCTAAGCTATTCTATGAGTTCGACATCCGCGGCCGAAGAGACCCCTTCAATTAACAGCAGGTTCAGACCGTCGATTTCCTTTAGTGAACGGCCGGCCATCCCTTGAAGATCGCCATACATTCCCGCAGTGGATTCAATAACCCCGCGAATCTGTTGCTCGCGCTTGGCCCACAGACGGGTCATGGTTTTGCGCTCGCGGTTGAGGTCCTCTTGCATATCGGTAAACTTTTCAACGATAGCATCGATCCTTTGCCGAAATCGCGGCCCTGTCAGATACTGGTATACCAACTCCATTTTCGTCTGCTGTCCCTCGCCTGACAGGCGGGCAGTCGACACTGCAAGCAGGGATTCTCGCAAGGCCATCGCCACCGGGATCGCACAACGGGGTTCGGTCACCCACACGCCGTCAACAAGATCGAATGAATGACCCATTCCTTGGGGAAGAGCATTCGAGACAATCAAGGCAATGTCTGCCCTCGCCGCGCGTTGGTCGTCCCTCAGCTTGCCCAGCCAACCAGCGCTCCAGTTCTTGGTGCGCTTGATTTCCCACAGAATACTCCCGCTGACCTGTGCGCTCGACCCGACCACCCGCTGGATGATGTCGCCGCCGAACTCTCCTTTGCCGACAGGTTCGATCTCGTCCCGAGGGAACCGATCTCGCAACAGCGCTTCGAATTCCAATTCCTGCACTTCACCCTGCAGCTGCTGAGAGCCCTGCTCGGCTCTGCGTTTTAAATCTTCGATTTGCCTATGCATCGCGGCAATCTGCTCTTCCTTCTCGCGAACCTTCAGGTTGAGGCCCTCTTCCGCTTCTCTTTTTGCGGTGTCTCGGACAGCGGTCAATGATTCCTGAACGCGCTGCTCGATTGTGAGATCCAGCTCCCGCCTTGCGTCATCGAGTTCTCTTTGCTTTCTCAGCATTTCCACCTGTGTTTTCTGAGCGTCGGCCAGCTTTTCGTCGCGTTGATGAAGTATCTCTTTGAGATCCGAAATCTCCTTCGCCCGCTCCTCCAAGTCGGAAGAAACCAGGCTTCTCGCCCGCTTAGCTTCTTCAGCTGAAATTCGCGCACGTTCCGCTGCGAGCTTCAGCGCGATCTGTTCTTCGATCGCAGCTTTCTCGTTGGCAATTTCGGCTTGCTGTGCGCGAACTGCCTCTTCGCGCAGCTGAATCCCGGCATCTTTGTCGGAAAGCAGCTGCTCAAACTCTCGCCGGGTGGCGTCTATCAATGGCGCCGCAAGTGACTCGGTCAGCTTAATGTCTGTTTTGCACTTCGGGCATGTGATCGTGGGTTCCATTGTCTTGCCTCCCTGGCCGGCCCTTTTTTGGATTTGTAACATCGTGCGAGACGGCGTTCGACATACCTCCCACGAGGTGGTGACAAAAACTGTCACCAGTCCGTGAAGGAACACTTTGCATAATCCGTGGCGCCTGTGATGGGCCGGTTCAGGGAAGAGAAGGGAAGTCCGACCGCCTAAATTTCTCTACCATCTGGCGCAAAGGTTCCGGAGCAATCACCTCTACCTTGTCTCCCCACATGTAAAGGTGCCAGCACATCTCCATATGGCCCGACGCCCAAAAGCGTACGATCAGAGACCCATCAGGTTCGTCCTCAAGGCTCTGACCCGGGTGGAACAAGAAACTTCGCGCGTGCGGTGCTGCGTCAGGTTTGAACCTCCAGATAACTTCCCCAAATTCACTGTCGTTCTGGAAAGCCCCGAACGCCTTCTTTGCATGCGCATGGATGTCGAATCCAGGGTCGCGTTCAAAGACCTCCCCTGTCAGTTGCGCACTTTCGATCTTCTCAGCCACATAATGCCGGAGCGTTCCGGCGCGATCGGTCGTTGGCTTCGCCACTAGGTAGCGCCGAATTCCGATCAGGACTCCGTAAGGCTCAACCACTCGCTCGCTTGATGCGGCCGACCCGCGGGATTGGTAGACGATCTTCAGCCGCTGCGATCCTTTTAGCGCCGTAGCAATGGTGGATCCTACTCCCGGCGCCAGCCTTGTCGTAGGTCCCGGGCGCGCCGCGAGACCTTGGGCCTCAAGCAACGCTTCATAGTCAGTTTCCAAGCGGGCGATCCGGTTGTCCGGCACCAGCGCCAGTATTTTCTCTCGCAGAGAACGAAGGTGGTCTGCCTCCAGCCCTTGAGCGTTCCGTTCCAGGGTCTCGATCGATAGGTCCATCGCCGCCAGTTCATCAGGAGTTAACGTAAGCAGGTCGCGCAACGCCCCTGTCTGCAATCTCCAACGTTTACGCCCATCTTCATCTAAGCTGGATCGGGTATCAGGAAACTGAAATTCCAGAGTGTGCAGCATCCGCTGCGCGGTCCGTTTGGAGACACGGAACCGCTCACCGACATCGCCAAGTGTCACGCCCATTCTGCGAGCCGCAACAAACGTTGCCAGCTCAATCAACTGCTGTGCCTTTTCAAATGACATCGATCTTCACCGATCCACGTGACAGCTATTGTCACGATCAGTGCTTACGGTTCTATTAGGATCGGGCGGGGGAGTAGAAAATGAAACTGGAAGGCTCTGAGATTTTGTTTTCCGCATCGGACCTGATGCGGTTCATGGGTTGTAACCATGCGACGGCGATGGACCTGCGCTACTTGCGGGGCGAGCCGTTGGCGCCGGCAGAGGACAGCGAAGACGCAAAGATTCTCCAGCGCTACGGTGACGCACACGAAGCGGATTATCTTTCGAAGCTCCGTGGCGAAGGCCTACGCATTATCGAATTCAGTCGCGACATGGACTTATCAGTTGCGGCGATGGCGACGCGGGCGGCCCTCTACGAGGGCGCTGACGTCCTGTTCCAAGGCGGCTTCTTCTCTCCCCCGTGGGGTGGTTGGTCTGACTTCCTCATCAAAATCGACAAGCCGTCGCTGCTCGGTCCGTTCTCGTATGAAGTCGTGGACACCAAGCTGAAGCGGAAGCCCGACCCGAAGCACGTCCTCCAGCTTGTCCTGTATTCGGACCTGCTGTCCGAAGCCCAAGGCATCGAGCCTGAATTTGCGCATATCCAGTTGGGCAATGGTGAGCGCTTCTCCTTCAGGCTCAAGGATTACGCCGCCTATGCCCGCCATGCCCGGGGCCGGCTGGAGCGATTTGTCGCCGACCCACACGAAACATCTCCTGATCCGGTGAAAATGTGCGGCCTGTGCCGCTGGCGCGAGGTTTGTCAATCGTACTGGGAAGAAGCTGACAGCCTTGCTCTGGTAGCCGGCATTTCCAGGAACCAGCGGAGCAAGCTAATTGATGCGGGTGTCCTCACTATGGCTGCGCTTGGGCAGCGTGAAGAACGGGTGCCGAAGCTAGCGGAAACAACACTAAGCAGGCTGACAATCCAGGCGAGACTGCAGACGGCGCGGCGGGCTGGAGGTCCACCCTCCTTTGAGCTCAAGCAGTTGGACCCGAATCGGGGTCTGGCTCTGCTTCCAAAGCCGGACATCGGAGACCTGTTCTATGACATCGAAGGCGACCCCTTCTACGAGGGCGGACTAGAATATCTCCACGGCATCTGGCTCGACAACGAAGGCATCGCGGAGTTCAGAGATTTCTGGGCGCACGATCGAGCCGAAGAGAAAGAGTCGCTGCGGCAGTTGATGGCATTCTTCGAGCACCGCCTAAAGCATTTTCCAAGCGCCCACATCTATCACTACGCCGCGTATGAGGTTTCTGCCCTGCGTCAGCTCACGAGCAGTCACGGCGTAGGGGAAGCGCTGCTGGATCAGATGCTAAGGGAGAGCAGGTTCGTTGATCTCTACAGCGTGGTATCTGGCGGATTGATTGCGTCAGAACCGCGCTACTCGCTGAAGAACCTGGAAGTTTTCTACATGGAAGCACGCACCGGGGAGGTGAAGACCGCCGGCGGCAGTGTGGTTGCCTACGAAAATTGGCGAGAGACCAACGATCCGAAGATCCTGGAAGAAATCAGAGACTACAACCGGATCGACTGCATCTCCACGCAAATGCTCCGCGACTGGCTGGTCTCGACGGTGCGACCATCAGACATGTCCTGGCGGCCTCTTGGGACCGCCGAAGCAAGCTCCGGTTTCAATCTCGAAGGTGTCGCTGCAGAACAAACCGAAGCTGATGAACTCCACCGAAGGTTGGATGCGGTGCGCGACCGCTGCGGTGACGGGCTCGCCGACCTGCTCTTCGATCTGAGCTATTTCCACCCGCGAGAGAAAAAGCCTGCCTGGTGGTCCATCTTCGACAAGCTGAGCAAGGACCCCGGGGAACTAGTTGAGGACCTCGAATGCATCGGGGCACTTACAGCAGTTTCGGCCACAATGGATGATGGGAACTATTGGCACCGAACCTATTCGTTCCCTCAACAGGAGACGAAGCTGGACCTGGGAGGCTGTCACGTCGAAGTGGAGGGATATCCGGCATCCGTTTCGCTGGTTGACCTGGATCGGAGTGGCAGCACGGCACAGGTAAAATTCTCAAAGGCCAAGTTTGACGTCGCTCCTGCGACAACATCGCTGTTGCCGGCCGGGCCATTGGACACGCGCGTGATCGAGGGGGCTATCCGCCGTGCAGTCGACTCCGCTATTTCTAACGACAGGCGCTATCCCGCGATTTCAGATTTTCTCAACCGGTCGAAGCCCCGTTTCCTGGGAAACGGCAGACAGGCCAGCATAATTGATCCCACCCTTGAGGTGGTACCCGAAGCAGTGGCCGCGATCCGTGACTTGGATCGTACTAGCTTGGCCATTCAAGGTCCGCCGGGTACCGGCAAGACCTATGTCAGCTCATGCGCAATCCTCGATCTTGTGGTCCGCGGGAAGCGTGTCGCCGTGGCCTCCAATAGCCATAAAGCGGTTGACAACCTTCTTTGCGCTGTTGTGGACCGAGCCAAGGAAGCGGGCAGGTCAGTAAGCGTGGCCAAGAAGGGCGGGGACGGCTTCAGCGCAGAGTATCAATCTGCAATTCACCACACGTCCAAGAACAACGACGCCGAGCTATTTTCGGCGTCTGTCGTCGGCGGCACCGCTTGGCTGTTTGCCCGCCCCGACTTCGAGCAGAGTTTCGAGTATCTCTTCGTTGACGAAGCGGGCCAGGTTTCAGTTGCGAACGTTGTGGCGATGGGAACCTGCGCAAAGAACATAGTCCTCGTCGGCGATCCAATGCAATTGCCGCAGCCGATACAAGGCGCACATCCGGGTGAAAGTGGTCAGTCGGCGCTCGAATATCTTCTCGCAGGCTACAACACCGTTCCACCTGACAGGGGCATCTTTCTTCCGGTGTCGCGCAGAATGCACCCCGAGGTTTGCCGGTTCATCTCGGACAACGTCTATGAAAGCCGCCTAACGTCAGATGAAGGCGCAGCTCAGCAGCGACTCCTTCTAGCTGACTCGGCACGTGCGTCGGGCGTGCATCTGGTCAAAGTTACTCACGCGGGAAACCGCCAATCCTCGCGCGAAGAAATTATTGCCATTCACAACGAGATGAGGCGCCTACTGGGTGAGAAGTTCGCTGATCGGGACGGCAATGAACGATCCCTGACCCTTCAGGACATCTTGATCGTGGCGCCTTACAACGCCCAGGTGAACGCGCTCAAGGCTGCGCTTCCTAACGGAGCGCGAATTGGGACGGTAGACAAGTTTCAGGGCCAGGAAGCGCCGGTATGCATGGTGTCGATGACAACCTCTTCTGCCGAAGACATTCCGCGCGGAGTCGACTTTCTGTTCAGCCTGAACCGGATCAACGTCGCTGTCTCGCGAGCCCAAATTCTTGCGCTGGTCTTCGCCAGCCCCAAGCTTCTGGAAGTGCCGTGCACAAGTGTGAGCGACATGCGTTTAGTTAACACCCTCTGCGCACTTGATGCTTTTGGACCGTCAGCCCGAGGCACGCTCAACGCATTGCTCGCGCCTGGTGAGGTTGCTGCATGACAGGTTCTGTCGCCTCCCCCTCTTATCCTTCAGATATCGCTGAATGAGGAGGACCAAATGTACACCCGTCATGCCGAAGCTCGATGCCAACAGAGAGGTATAAGACCTGAAGTAGTGGACGCGATCCTGGCATACGGCCGGCGCTGTCGTCGGCATGGCGCAGATATATATTTTATGGACAGCCGATCTCGCGCTCGTGCTCAGGATGATCTTGGAAGACAATACGCACAGCTTGCTGATCGGCTGAACACCTATCTTGTAATGAGCGACGACGGCCAGATGGTCACGGCGGCCAAGAGGTTAGGCAGGTTGAAGTTTTAGGCCGGTGTAATGCACGATACTTAACCGTCTCGGGTGATGAGATGGATGATTTCCAAGCCTCCAAGTTGCTTCCTCACCTTTACGAACGGGACATTGACGTCTTGTAGCAGAACGGCTCATCTTCAGTGAAGGCGTTCGGTGACTCCTTTCGACCGTGCTGAAGCTGCGCGATACTTTTCAGGTTCTGGCCTGCCGGCTTTCAGTAAACCATGGTTGCACGGGACGCCCGCCGTGCTACCGTCAGTGGGGGGACTAACGAGTGACAAACCGTGTAAAAGTCGTCGTGACAGATGAGGCGCTTTATGTCGCCAACACCGGCCGTCCGATCGACCGGCACGGCGTAATTTCAATCTGTCGTCAACACCTCAGCACGAAAGGGGCGACCCCGCCTATCGACACATTCGACTGCCAGGATCGGACACTTGTCGCGGCAATCCGGCAGAAGCGGCTTGGCTCGTATCGGGATGATATCAACGACCTTATAGAGGATGCCAGCGACGAGACGCGGACGCGCCGAGACTACACTGGGCGCGCGCTCTGGGAATTGCTGCAGAACGCCGACGACGCGATGGCACAGCACGGTCGGCCATCGAGCGAACTGATCGGGGCAAAGGGACTCGGCTTCAAGTCAGTCCTCGAAATCACCGAGCGGCCGGAGATTCACTCCGGGCCTTTCCGTTTCGCATTTGATCCAACAAGGTCCGAGCTTCTCCTTCGCGATCTCACCCCCGATCCACCAAAGCTTGTCTTCCGACTGCCCCATGCCGCAACATCAGATGCACAAGTGCGCGATCTGCGCTCGAGCGGATTCGCTACCATTATTAAGCTCCCCTTTAAGGACGACGACAGCCGCAAGCTCACGGAAGAGCGATTGAAGCAGCTCCCGCCCCATTTCATGCTGCTGAGTCAGCACCTGCGATGGTTCGAGACTCAGTTCCGGGATGGGACTGTCCGCCGCATCGGCCGCCAAGGTGGAGGTCTTGAGGCAAACGCCACCCGCGCAGTGCTGAACATCTTAGACGGTGAGAATGTCTGGACCGAGGAATGGCGTGTCTGGTCCCGCGTCTGGGAGGGCCCCACTGCGAATACGAAGCGCCTCAGCGCCGCCATCGCCGTGCAAATGAACGGTAAATCTGGTATTTCAACAGCCGAGGAGATTCCGTTCCACGTCTTCTATCCGACGCAAGAGTCTGTTCTCGCCCCATTCCTGGTGCACGCCTCATTCGAACTCCGGAGCGACCGCAACCTTTTCCTCCCCAGCTCGCATGATGACGAGTTACTTGGCGTCCTCAGCGAACTTGCCAGATCGGTCGCAACTTATCTTCCACCTGCGTCTGTTCTGGAACTCTTCCGCACTCTAGCAAAACCGCCGCCGCCCAACGTAAGCCGCCTAGACAAGAGAATCCAGCGTGCCCTCGGCGGAGCGATTGCTGACACCGGGTTTATTCCGGTGCTAGGGGGCGGGCGAGTGAAACCGGCCGAGGCGCGAATCTGGGCGCACGGCTTGGCCTCGGTTTTCAGCCACAATAGCAGGAGAGTGCGATCGGCGCGGCTTTGCTCCCCAGAGCTGCTGGATATTTTCCCAACTCTTCGCGCCTATGGGGCCGAGCCACTCTCGGCCTTTGAGTACGCGCAAATGCTCGGCCACGTGGAGTGCCACGATCTGGAAAGCTGCGTGCGCTCGGCCCAGATCGCTCTGCAAGCGTGTCTTTCTGCGAGTTACTTGTCCCAGAACACACTCGACGAGCTAGTCCGAGCGCCCTTTTGGTTGGCCCGGAGTGGCAAGGTCCGCCCGCTATCTGACGTTCGTCCCCTTGTCCGTTCTCGTCCCTCTCACTGGCCTGAGTGGCTTACGGCGGACGATCTCCACCCGGATTTTGAGCGCGCGGTACTAGGGGCCGGTCTGTCGATTGAGAAGGCTTGGGCACCGCTGGTCGAGGGACGACTCCTGCAATCTCTCGACGACCTTGTTATCCACTGCTTGGCCCCGGCCCTGCGGTCTTGGTCCGACCGCGAATGGACGGGTCGTGGGTGGGATGCTCTTGCGGTCATGCAAGCCTGGAGGCCTGGGCTGGAATGGGCCAAGATAAAGCCCTTAATTCCGGACCAGCCAAGTGATTCCGATCCAGCGCGTGCGGCATTGGCCTCTCTCGCTCGAGTCCCGTGCGGAGCGGAGTGGGTGCTCGCCAGTGACGCCTATGCAAGCCCAGAAATAGGAGGGAACCCAGCGCTAGCCGACTTCTTTCGGACGCAGCCGGCCAGGCCCGTCGTGGGCAAGCCCCCCAGAGCGAAGCCCTATGGGAGCTTCGGCTGGCGCTCGCTTCTCCGCTACCTCGGGGTTTCGTGGGAGCCAAAGGTTCGGCGGCTTATCTCTTCCGATGACACCGGCCTGACATGCTTCTACAATTTTTGGAACGCCATAACCGAGCCCGGCCTTACTTGGCCGCCCCGCCAGGACTGGTACCTGGATTTCTTCCCTGAGTGCATGCAGCAACTGACCCAGCAGGGTGTCGCCAAGATGCTGGATGTCCTGCTGCCGGTGACCTCGCCCCTAAGCGCCTCATACCCCAAGCGGAGGGGTGTGGAACGTACCCACCGACCTTGGCCCTTTGCCTCGTGCGTCGACTACCAACTGCGGGAGGAAAGCTACCTACCCTGTCGACCGAGTCTGGCCCACCGTGGCTTTCGTGGCGTAGCAAAGGACCTCTACTGGCCGGAGCGCGGAATACGCGGGATCACGCCCATTCTAGATCTCGGTGCCCTGCCGGTTGCACAGCGCCAGCGCCTGCGCTCCCAGTTCGTGCAGAATCTCGGGGTTAAAGATGAGCTCCCCGACGACTGGGGGCCATGGCTTGGCTGGGCTGACCAACTCTCGGCGGCCATCGAGGCTGGCGAGATGGAGCTTACTGAGAGAACAGTCCGCGGTTTTTACGAACTCTTTTTGCGGCGAGGGTTCACCTCACCAAAGCCGCGCGGCGTGAAGCGGGTTGTCTGCTCCACTTCTGAAGGACTAAGGGCGCGCCCAGTCGCCGAGGCACTCTGGATTGATGACCCGAAGTTCGCCGGATCGGACGTGCAGGACGCGCTAGTGAACGCGGGAATGGCCCTCTTTCCGGCAATGCTGGGTCGAGGCGAAGGTTGTGTCGCGCGTTTCGGAGTTCGACGGGCGTCGGAAATAATCGAGGTCACGCCGAGCTACGTCGAAGCGTCGCCCCAGGATAATACAGGGATCGTCGATCGCCTTAAGAATCGACGGCGCGCTTTTGCGGCTGTTTGTGAAACGAAAGGCGAGCACTGGTCCGATCCACCCGCGATCCGAGCCGTGTTCGGACTGACCCTAACGTTAGCCGCCAACAGCCAACCGGTTGGAGTCCTCGCCGCGCCCGCCTTTCGAGATGGTCACGGCTGGCTCGTCAACGTCGACGCCGGCCGCTGGGAGGCCTTGGCCTTCGTATGCGCGCACCCGTTCCGGAACGCAGCGGATCTGCGGCATTGGTTCGCGGCCATCCTTAAGGCGAGCACTTCGGCCGAGATCGCTGCCATCCTATTAGACGGGGGCATTCCAACCTACAGACTTCGGGAAATAGACCTTCCGGACGAGTCAGAGGACCTTTTAGGCCAGACAAGTGACGCCCCGCCTGTCCTGAACGTGCCGAGCACCACGACTTTGCTCCAAGCCGAGTCGACACTCCAGGAGGAACTGAACCAACAGGAACCGGACGAACACAATGAGCTGGATGGCGCGTCCAACTCCTCGGGCACTTTCCTAGGTTCGAGCAGTTCGGGGGGACTGCCCCAAACTGGCGCGCATGGCTCGGCTACCGCGCGAGGGTCGGCCAACGTGCCGCCGGGCGGTAAACTGAAGAAGCGGTCCCTCTACAATAACAATCGACGCGACTCATCCGACCAGACTAACGGCTCTGGGCGGGCCGCAGCAGGCGATGCGGCTGCCCGTGCTTCAGCGCGTGGGCTCGAGGCGGAAGCCTGGCTGGCGAAGCGCCTTTCGGAGGTGCTGCCAGAAGACTGGAGCGTAGCCTTCAACATCCGAGACAAGGAGGCGCGGGAGAGTGACATCGTGCTATCGTCGCCGGTCGAGGACTGGCACATTGAGGTTAAGTCCCTAACCACGGAGCGAATATTCTGGTCACAACACGAACTGCAGAAGGCCGAGGCGCATCCCGGCCGCTACTTCATGGCTTTTTTGGTGCCGAAACCCTCAGGGGACTACCGCATCCATTGGTCCTGGGAGCCACTAACGGACCTCCTTGCTTGCGAGCGACGCATCGACTGGGTTTGGTCCGATACGGACCAAGGTCCTCCTCTACCGCCGAACTCATGGAAACCTCTTCGCAACCTGCGCCGCCCCGAACGGCCTCCCAATCGAATAAATTTCGTGGTCCAGGTGCGAGAGGATGTTCTTGACGGGCTCGCCCGCGACGAGGTCGACCTGGGTCAACTTTGGGCTCGGCTGTCTGGCAAGCAAATTGAGGATGTGCGGGCCGCAGAGTAGCCGGCCAGCTTGAACATACTGAGTAAAGGTCGGACTCCTAGCGAGCCTCCACTGGCAGGTTAGGCCGACATCTCATGGAGAAGGTTGGTTTCCAGAACCCTTCCCTCTACCACCCTATTCTTCCACAATGGTCTCCGCTTGGACTTGGTCGCCCCGAAACCCGCAGAACAGCAGGCCTTCGGCCGAAAGCTGTGGAGTGGCTGTGATGGTGAGAGCGCCTCATTTGTTCTCTGTTGGCCCATACTCTCCAAGGCTGAGGAGTGCGCCTTTTTACTCCCGAGCTTTTGCTCTCTGAATTTGCAGGACTTTTCGGTCAAGCTTGGAGTGGTTTGCTGCGACGCCGCTATGCGGAGAACACAGAAAGCAAACCAACCGGTGACCAATTGGTCAGCCGCTTCGGCCTAGCCCGGATATCTCACGATATTCAGGTGCATCGGGGCTCAAAATCAGGGAAAAATGCTTCTGCTACAAAGACTTACCCCAAGCGGAGGTGTTCCCCGATGCAAACAGAGTGCAGCGCGGAGCGATTTGATTTTGCACCGGGGGAAAGGCGCGCCGTCGTGGCCGGTTTTGACGGCGGAGCGATCACTTCGGATGCGGGCGCGCTTCTGCTGGGGCTGACGGACCGGGCGATTGGCGTTATGGCCGCTTTGCCCGTTGCTTTATCGATGCTCGCAATCCGGATTTGATCGAGCATGAGGTGAGAACGCTGATGGGCCAGCGCATATTCGCGCTCGCCCTTGGCTATGAGGACCTGAACGACCATGACGAGCTGCGCCATCCGGTAATGGCGGTGCTGGCCGGCAAGCTCGAGGCACGTCGTCACAAGAAATGCGCGGCCGTGGCCGGCAAGTCGACGCTCAACCGGCTGGAGCCGCCCGCAGCCTTCGCGCTATCACAAGATCAGCCACGACCCGGCGCCGATCGTCGAGCGCCTCTGACGACTTGTGACCACGTCCTTTGCGATAAATGTTATCGCAGAAAGATGGTAGAGATCGTAAAATCGCCAACGGCATGGGCGTCAGCTTGGAAGGTCGAGCTGACGCCCCAAAATGGTTCTCCGATCGCCAGAGAGGCTGGTCGTCCTGCGCATGATGTGGCAGCGACGGCGCTTCAGTTCTCGTCTGCCCGCATGATCGTCATCACCCGCGATGTGACGTTTCGGTCGGACGGGTCGGGCGAATGGTAACGGCGGCTTAGGTTATAGTAATCGATCTTCCAGATGATCTTGATCCCACTGACCGTCATGACCGCGCAATCGTGCTCGCCATAGGGATCGTTCTCGGATGTGAACCCATCGAACGCGGTGATGGCCGAGATGATATCCCTGATCGCCGAGGGACCGAGGGACGCTATCCCGGTGGTGATGACGATGGTCCCGCCAAGGCGCCGGATTCTCAGGTCGTCGTTGAGTAGCGGACGGTCTCGTCCAGCGCAGGCAATTCAGCCGAGGGCTCGCCAGCCGGGAACGCTCCCGAACTCCACCGCCTCAGTTGGTTGTCCTTCCCGGCCACTGTCGCAATGTGATCGACACTCGATGCCGCGAGCCGCTCACACATGCACTGATCAACGACTTCCCTACCCGCCCACGAGCCGTCCCCGACCATCGACCTTCGACCTTCGACTGACGTCCCGACATGGGTGCCTCCTCCGGTCGGGATCAGGATATAGGAAAATATTCCTATTATCAAGCCGGCCTGAAACCGGGTCAGGTCGGAGTGATCAGTTGTAAATGCGCTGCGGCGGACAGTGATGACCGGACCAGGAAGAAGACCTGCCATGAAGCGAGGTTTCTCGATCACACGACGAGGTCGAAGATCTGCGGGCTCAGGTAGTGATCCGTAAGCTGCACGAGATCGTGCTGACAGATCAGGGTCGGAGTCAAACTCGACTGCTCAGAAGGTGCCTTTCGCGCACAGGACAGCCGCCGGCGCACACCATGGACCGGCGCTGTCACGGCTCGACCCGCGACGATCGGCGAGACGACTGTTATGCAGCCTCGATGCCGAAACCTTGTCACGCCGTCCATCGATCAAAAACACAACCTCGTTCCAGGTTAGGTCCGGTAGGTAAGCGAATAGTTCATTCAGCCGAGGACGTCGTCAGTGTGAAATCCGTATTTCACCCTGAGAGAACCGACAAGCAGGTTTGGAATTGACACTCGCCGCCGGTCGTCCCAAGTCCCGGATTTCTGCGGTTCTTGCATCTAGGCGACGTGTTCCTTTTCGCCAGTTTTCCCACCAAGACAGTCAAAAGCGGCCGTCGCGCACGTCATTCCTTGCTACGTGGAGTGCGTCAGTCACTCTCTCCAACTCGGACATCGTGAATAGGCGCCGGCCCGTTCCCGTTTGACAAACAACATGCGGCTCACTGCCGTTGCGCGCGTCGGCCTGCGCACCGCATAGCCCATGCGCAAGACAATTTCGGACATCGCCAAGTATCTGGATGTTACTCCGGAACCGCTGCCAAGCCCCTGGCTCAACTGCGCTCCAGTGGACCCACAATGATCCCTTGGACAAAAGGCGGTCTGGTTCGATCGCCTCGATACGCGCGCGGACTTCTCCTTCTAACCATCCCCAATGCAGGAGCAAATATGCGACTGCGGCCATCAAATCGCGCATCGTCGGTTCGGGAGCCGGATTGTCAGCCATGTTGATCGCTTTACCTTCGTTTGCAGCATAAGCCACTGGCCGTGAACGGGGCAGTGGCCAGTAAATTCAAGACTGCTCGTGGGTTAGGTGGATCGGCGCGCATTGAACAATGCCTTTTGATCGTTAAGGAGTGCGCTCTCCGGCGAATGAAGCGCAAAAGGGCAAGCGCATTACTCTTTTGGCCAATCGTTCAAACTGCCGATCGTAGCGGCAGAGATCAGCGGTCGCGTATTTTGGCGTAGGGACGCCTCGAGCCAACGCGCCGAAAAGCGACAGCGATGTAGCCTGGAGGTCATTGCCGCCCCGGACAAGTGTCCGCGATCAACGTTATTAAAGTTTGCTGTTGCTCAAGAGCGCTTGGAATTCTCGCAGACCCACGACGCATTTGCTGTGCAGACCACAGCCAGCGAACCTTGCAACAAAAAATCTCAACTCGAAATCAACCGGCTCGTCGATGGAGCCAATTACTCTACGGAGAATCGTACTGTTTGGGCTCGTGTTTGCGATAATAATTATAACTTCTGGCTTACCCGACACCGTAACTCCGTCAAACATTCTAGCACGATTGAATCTCAGAAGCCCAAGTTGATCCAACTGGCGGAATTGACTCTCAATCATATTATTTAAATTCTTGCTTCTTAATTCATCGCGGAGAGTTGCGCTCAAATCCGCAAGATGCTTCCGCAAACCCGCCTTTCCATCCAGAGCAGAATCTCCGTACTTCATCTCAATGAAGACTGGCCCGCATTTTTTTCCTGTCTTTTTGTCCTTAGCCAGCCATCTGAAGCCAACCATATCAAACCGTCCAGAACCCGCGCCGCCGTCATATTCAATATCGGTTATGAAATATTCGGTCCCGTTCGCATTGCGCGAACGGTTATTCTCCCATGCAACAAGCTGCTGGAACTCGCGTTCCAACTTCGGATGTTTGGCAAGGTAGCTGTTCATGATCTCCTTGAGATGTGGAAATGACTTCAGCCAAATCTGGCAGTCAGACTCCGTTCGAACCGACTTAGGCAACTCTTCGAGCAACGCGAGCTGCTCAGGGAGGGCATTCTTCCCGGCGTAATTCACATCGAACGTCACTCGGTAGCTGCCAGGGTTCCTCGCAATTCGCATAAGATTGCCGCCCCTGTAGTAGATGTTGATCGATGCCCCCCTGAGCGCAAGCATGAGAGTGTCGTCCACGCGCACACGCTCTGTTAGATGCCGAAGCATCCCGTCCTTCAAATCATGGAGAAATTCTTCCGAAACCGCCCTCATTCAAATCTGCTCCCACTTGCTATCATCTGTTGGTGCAACAATGTCGAATAAGCTGCCGAACCGGTCAGGAAAGAATGAATGGATCGGTATGAGTCTGCCAGGGTTGACAGCCTTGGCATATCGCTGGAGATCCTGGATATCGGCGTGGCCTGAGGTGTGGATCGTCTCCATCGGAATGCTAAGTTCGCGGCACCTGGCCATAAACCTGATGCCGGATTCCTGAGCGAGATACCCATCCCATTGAGACCAGATTGCGCGCTCCGTTCAAGCCCAAACTCATTTAGGTCGGCCAGCATCCATGGTCGAACTATCATTACGGACCTGCTCGCTGCTGCCGATAACTTCTCGGGGAATAGGCGACCGTCCCAGCACTGCCGAAGCCTTTGAGCGACTGCTTTCCGAAAACATGCGATTGCTTACACCTGCCGCCAAGAGGGAGCTTGCGACCATCGAGTTCCTGCGCAACAAGGCAGGATTATTGGCGGCTCCCGAGTCCCTGCACCTCGATACGGCGACGAACCGGTTAATTGTTGGCCGTGACGAAGAGCTGGTTGCCGGCACGAACGAGACCCTCTATCGCCGGCTCAATGTCGCCGAGAATCCTTCGGTCAAGACCCTTCTGGGCGTGGTCGAAGGGTTCAGGAGTAGGATGGAACGCCTTTCTAGGCCGGAGTACATTTATCCCGCCATCGTGGCAGGCCTGAAGCGCGAGGGTATTCGTTCGCTCATCGTAGCGCCCACGAACTGGTCTGGCAGCGCGTCATGCAGGTGAACTAGGTCGATCCGCAGCCTCGCCATCGCGTTCGGCGCCCGGTTGCCGCGGGCCGTTCAGCCCAGCTCACCATGCATCGTGATGCTGCATCTACAGTTACCAATGATGGCGACGACGAAAGGCCGCTCCCGCCCCCTTACCTTTCATCTTGGGTGGATGCTAGACAGCGGCAGTGCTGTGACTGAACATATCAGCAGGCTAAATCCCAAAATTACTGCAGGTCCTTCAAGCGAGCCACAAAGCGAAAACGCAGGCCAGCAGCGTCAAATTCAACGTCGTCGACGGCGTATTCTGCAATGTACCCGGTTCTGACAAAACCTGTTCCCCGATCAGCCGCATAAGGATCGTCGCTGGTCAGAACTACCCGCTTCTTTTCAAGAATAGCCGCTACCAGTTCATCGGATTTGGGTGATCCGGGCCGAACCTGCGAGTCATTATAACGCTGGCCTACCCACCAGTGCTTGTGCACGCACGGCAGCTTTTCGTCATCCACGAGCGCGAACCAAGATCCATGATGTCCCGTTGCTTTCGATTTTGCCATTCGGCCTTCCTCCTTGTGACACCCGCTGTTCTTATCCGCAGGACCTAGCGTTTTCCTCCAGGGTCTCTGTTTCGCCGTTTTTGAATTTCGTGCGCCAGCAATTCCTCAAGTTCAGAGATGGTCGTACGGACGGTGCTCCAATCTCCAGGAACGACAAACGCGAAGTCTTTGGGAAAAGGCTTACCGCTATCGAAGTATGAATTGAAGACGCACTCCCTAGTCGCGCCGTCAGAGGCCTGCACATCGTAGACCACGCGATACGAGGGATATTTGCCGCTGCCATCGGTGCCGATTCTGACATTCGCGCTCCCATGCTTTCGAACACAGTAATCGAGTAAATTCAGAACCGCCTCAGCGTAGGCTTTATTGTCCCTTAGCAGGTTCCAAACGTCCGCGATTGTAACATCGGTCGCTAGCATGTCCTTCACCCCCATTGCGCCTATCTGGGTTGTCAATTCAGGCAGCGGCTTTTGCGATACTGCATGCGCCGCAGTTCGATGATCTCTCTCTTGGACTCAGTCCGCTATGGCCTTCGATCTTTGTCGCTAGGTCACCGCACAAGTCGACCAACTGGCGTCGACATGCCACGGGCATCAACAGCAACGTCGCCCGTTCTTCAACAGCGATTTCGGCGAACGTTACGGCGTTATGGACCGGTTCGACCGAGTCCCAAAGGTTGGCCTCGCCGTCGATGATCAAGCCACCACGCACCCCTCGCTTTCAAAGGGAAACATGCACAAGGCCACCAAAGAAGCAATGACGCCTGGATCGCGAAAGAGTAGGCGCGACGTATCAGCCCCCGGTAGAATGCACATCGGTTCCCGTTTTTGGGAGCCGTGTTCAAGGATTATCCTGCAGGGCGCCGGCTTGTCCTTGGGTGCTGCCGCCGAATACGCCCTTGGGCAGTTCGTGGAATTGTAGAAGTGATTGTAGGGAACAGAATTGCCGAAATTCCCGTGGGTTAGCACACTGTCATAAACCATAAAATCGATGCTCCTTGGCACGCCATGCTATCGAGACAGCTAATGGGGACTCATTCCCATGGTCGGGCGACAAAACCTGTCACCAGATCCTAGGTACTGACTTTGCACATTTCGAAAGTCGGCAGTGTGCGGAAGGTCCGCGCCTCACCTTACAGTCACGGTCCACCCCAGCTGGCCACCCGCACGGGCCGGTCGCTCTCTGCGGTTCAGTGGTTCATTGTGAAAATGGTGTTTCGCACTAACGTCCCTCACCAATTTGAAGAGGGATCCGCTGCACCCGGTCGTTTCGCCTATGCTCTGTTCGTTCACGACAACGGTTCAGCGTGAAATGCATACTTTACACTGAGTGCCCCTCATTTGTCGGCGAGTATTTGAGTCAATAGGAAACGTTCGCACATTGGAGCTGCACGAGTTTGCGTCCACCTTTTGCCTGCATTCGGTTGCTTATAACGATGGCGAAATGCGACTACACGGCCGTGCTTGCCGACACGGATTTTGTTTGCCAGCTGCTGCCGGGCCAGTTTGGCGCTACGACTCCTTCTTGACGTCTGGAAGGCTCGTCACGTCATCAGCGAGTGCGCGCGCAAACGCTCGAAGCGTTGCCGTAATTGGTGAAGCGCTTCTTATCGAGCTTGATCGGAGCAACCTCATTGACCGCGATATTGCGCCCTGCCGCCGCTGTTTTCTGGTTGATCTGCCTTGCGGTTGAAGCCCGGAATGCCGAGCCAACGCCCCAGCTCCAGCTTACATAGGAAACTTCAGTAATGCGCATCGCGTAAGTTCAGGCTGGCCACCCGTACTGACGTAAGCGCCTTTTGGCACGATCCACCTCCTGGGGTAGAAACAATGTCTGCCATTCCGGCTCCGAAATCACCAAAGCTTCGACGGTCAAATCTAGCCTCTGCCGTTCATATAGCGCTGTATATCCGTCGGAAGGCTTGCTGGCATTAATAAGGGCCTTCGCCGTTGCCAAACCACCCCGATCAGTGAGCATCCCAAGGAAGATCGTTGCGGTGTAATTGGCCTCCTCCTTTGCCCGGCGGTAGATTGAGAACATTGCCTCTTCGAATCTTTCAGACAAAGTCCTCAATCGCATTCTCCATCGTTTCCGCTGAAAACTTAGCGCCGACCGCGCGCCCCATCCAACTTGTTGTCCCGATCATTCATCACTGTTCGCGCCTTTCATACCTGTCTCAGGCATATAGGGGAAGCTGTTGCCGATATGGTCGCGGCCCTTTCATCTGCCTCGCGATTCTGTAAATTGCGCGAAATTGACTCGGGGGGATATGGGTTTGTCGTTCGTCATAAACAGTGCGGTGCCTGAGGCACTCACCCCAGAACTCCTTTTTATCAAGGGCAGCGTTTCTCTATGGAACTATTCCATTCCATTCTTCACTACAAACGTCCCTCTAAACTTTGCTGAAAAGTATTTTAAACTATTTGAGGAACTGCCCCAGGCGGACACTGGCGAATGGACTCTGGAAGAGCTGTTCCAACGCGATATCTCTTGGGAACGAGTCGACAAAGAGATACTTGCTTATTTGAATAGTCCAACGCGGCCGCAGTTTTTCAATTCGCTCACAGTTGCTCTAATGCCGAGTCACACCCAGAGCCTTGGTGGAGATTTCGGCCCACCAAGAGATATCCCGTCGCTGGTAGACGCTGGGCTCGGCAAGCCCATCGGACTTGGAGGCGTACAAATTCAGTTCTATGGCTCTGATGTGGACGTGCCTTCTGGTGCGGGCAAACTGCGATGGGCGACTGATCGTGTCGACGCGGTCGCAGTTGATGGCCAGCATCGTTTGGCGGCAATCAAGCGCTTCGTCAAAGAGGCCAAACGTGAGCGTTGGGAAGGTGCCGCAGTTCCCATCATTTTTCTCATCGCGGATGAACGAATTGGCTTTCGCACCCCGCTGGCCGAAAATGACCCCTCGCGAACTGTTTCGGCACTGCGAAACGTTTTCATAGACTTAAACAAGAACGCGCGCCCAGTCTCCCCTAGTCGCACAATCCTCCTCGATGACCTTAGCATCGTCAGTGTCTCCACTCGCACCTTGATCGGGCGTTCGCTCGGCGACACGGCGGATGAGGATCGCGTACCCCTCTCACTCGTCGATTGGATGACCGACCGAAACAAGATTGACGACGGCCCCTTCCTCACTACCGTCACTCTTTTGCACGAGGCGGTTCGGCAGCTATTGGCTGTACCAGACCTTCAGTTGGACGAAGACGACAATAGCGTGAAAAACGCCGAAGTTTGGCTGGACGCTATTCTTCCAATCACTGACACAGCTGCGCGGGAAGAGATTCTATCTCAGGTGCGAACTTGCGCTAGGCTGCAAACGCGCCTGAGCTGGATGCCGGAGCAGATCAAAATTCTCCAACAGTCCTTCGAAGCGACATGGCGTCCGCAGTTGCGCGGCCTGTTGCGCAACTACAAACCCTACTCTGACATCTGGGACTACGCCGAAAAACACAAGTTACTCGGCCCGCAATTTGTAAACCTATATGTCGCGCAGGAGGCAATGCCTGCGAAGTCGGGGCAGGAGCGGAAGAAGCGACTTGTCGAGGCCGCGATGCAGCAGACCGACGGCTGGACGCTTGCGAAGCGTTACGAGGCCCCGCTGGCTGAAATCGAAGAGCTGAAGGCAAATAATTGGGCTTTCAAAGTGGTATTCCAACGCGCGTTATTTCGCGCGTTCGTCAATGTGATCCGAAATCCCAAGTCGTATTCGCCGAAACTAGAAGGCCGCGGCGACGCCGCCGGATTGTTCATCGCATGTATGAATAGACTGAATGGGGCCAAGCTCGACCTGGTCGATGCAACTTTGAAAAAAGAGGCCTTTTGGGCAGGTTCTGGCCTTTCTGCAGATTCCACGATCGAGTTTACGAATGCCGGCGCCGAACGCATTCGCGCATGGCTTGAAATCGCATTCATCATCCATGTGCATGGTACTGCCGCACCGACTTTCGACGGTATGGAGGCTTGGGCTGCGGGCGTCCCGGCTAAGACGCTGAGCTACCTTATGGACGCAAGACGGCCCGCTTATAAGGGTATGGTGAAACTCGCCGTAGCTAGAGGTCTAGATGGCGAGTCGGACAAGCCCGAGCGCTACTTGAAGATGCGTTATGAGCATCTCCGCAGCGTTTTGAGGGAGGCGTGACTTGTTTAGCTCGGAGGGGCTCGCTTCTTTCTGCTCCGGCAATGCTGAGATTGGCCACCGTTTGGTGTATAATCTCGAGTTATATTTCAGGTTAATGTTACGATGGGAGCTAGTCGGAAGCTCGGGAAAGGGATGGAAAAGTGTACTTGGGTCGCTTTATAAAGAAGCTAGCGACCGCCGTCATGAGGAAAGCCAGCTCCGCATTATCGATGTGGATTCGCGTAACCTACTAAGCTATCTGATGCTCTCCGAACTGAAGGATATCATCACGTCCGAAGCGGTTTGGCCGTTGTTCAAAGATCGGTGGCCACCGCAAGATATCTTCCTTGCGGAATTCAAGATATTCAACCAACTACGTCACAAAGCGGCCCATTTCCGACCGCTGACCGATCGTGACATGCGTCAACTTGAGAAATTCAAGGTGATGGTCGTCGAAATGAGCGCTCACTATCGCCAACAGCGCCGTGGCGCGAAACTCGTAATAGCAGCAGAGCAGCTGGAGAAGCTCCCCGAAGAATTTCAGAACGGGATCCAAGGTTGGGCGGCGGACTGCGCCGCTCAGGATGGGCGCTGGTCGGATCTTGTTGTGAAGAAGATGGGTAAGTATCTTGTGGTGGACGTCCGACTTCGCGCAGGCTCTTTCGCTCCGCACGTTGTCTCTCGCCTCGTCGATGATACTGGTTGTGACGCTATCTTCTTGTCGATAAATTTCGGAACCGGTGCACTCCGTATCTACATACCGCTCGCCCTTAAAGCAGACGAGGCAAAGTTAATGCTAAACGGTATTAAATCCTTTCAGTCCGCGGAAGAGGATCTCGTCGGCGACGATTTCGACCTAATCCCGGAGAATTTCGACTTCGTTATGCCGTACGAAGTGGACCTCCCAATGGATTTTAGATTTTAGGGATGCCAATTGCTGATGCGGGCGCCGGCTGTTGACGAAATGCAACTCTTTCAACGAGACGGCAGCGACCTTGGTCCGTTTTGCGAAGCTGGTTGGCTCACCGAACATTGAGCCTTAAAAGCTCATTCTGACCTATTGGGTCGGCGCAACGACCTCGAATATCTCCGAGTAGTTAGCCACGTGAAACTTGAACCTCGTAGGATCGAAATGACCTAGCCATCGCATCCAGGTTTGCCAGGCATGGGCGCCATCCTGAGCACCTAAGGAACTCAAGAGCGATGTCATCTCACCGAATCGCCGTGACTGCACACCAAATGCCTCAATTGCTTGAACCTCAGGATGTTGCCGAAGTTGCAGGGCAATCCAGGAGTGAAAGACGTCCTGACTCAGCGCGGCCGGTGGGTCGAGCGCGGCCAGGTCCAATCGTGCAGCCTCACATGAGGCCGTCGTGAGACCGTTTCGGTCGCCGGAATAATACCGCCACATATCCTGAGGAAACCGCAGCGATGGTCGCCACGTAGCGAACTTCACATTGTCGATTTGTGCACCTTCAAGCTGAGGCGGTGGTAGCGGAAGAAGGGTGTCAAGCGCGACTTTGAAGGCTAGGTATATTGCATCATCGACCTTCTTCGCACCTCGAAATGCCTCTGACTCGAAAAGTGAGAGATGCACGGCAAGATGCGAACTCTCGACAAGAAGCTCCAGGTTCGACGACGCTGACCACCCCAATCCCGCGCCGGTGAGGTTCGCAGAACCAAGGATAGAGCGATTGTCAGCTCGATAATATTTGGCGTGGAGGGAAGGCTGTAGCCATAGTTCAGCATGCCCCCTAGCGCAAAGAGCCGGCCAAATCGCGAGATCGGAAACGCCGGATGCCAACTCGTCTAACCGCCAGCGTGTAACCACCTGCACCGACACCCCTGGGGAAGTCGCGTCTAACACTTTTACCAGAGCAGCGAGTTTTATATATGGAGCGACAAGCAACAGTTCGCTACTTGCGTCGCGGCAAACCGCAAGCAGAGTTTCTCCGACGGGAGACGACACTACTTAACTATCCTTGTTAAGAAACTGGCGAGCCAGCCGCCCCCAGTCCGCACGGGTTTCCTGTGCTTGATTGCGCCGCGGGCCATCGGGCTGCTCATCTTCATAGCGAGCCCAAGCCATCAGAAGTAACTTGAGGCCACCCGCTGCCGTAGTGAGACGCTCGCGAAGGCTAGCGTCGTCTTCGCCGGTAGCATCCTTCTCCAGCACTTCCACAAGAGAGCCAAAGGCCGGATGGCTCGTGTTCAAGGTTATGATAATCGACCCGCCCCTCTGTTTCACCGAGAAGAACGCCATACTTTCAAGATCGGCCTCGGCAAACACGTACTTCAAGCCATCAGAAATGGTTGTAGCCGCCAGTTCCTTAGCCGCGGCTGCTGGCATTCCAAGGCTCGCCAGTTCCCCTTCGATTTGTCTTTGACGCTGATCGGCGGGCAGTTGTTCGCCCGCGTCGCTCTGACCTTCGTGGCCTTCCTCCTGCCGATGACGCGTGATTTCGGTCGCGCGGCTCTCTGGCGAATTCGGATCAGGATGCCTTGTTCGGTCACGTCGTTCCTCGGACGCCGTTTGTGCCCGAAGCAAGCGACGCAACACGTTCCGCGTTTTCTGGATTTGGTGAGCTATTTCGATTAGAGGTGCACGAGGATCTTCATCGTCGTCGAGTTGCTCGCGCAGCTCACCGAGGCTCCTCCCATCCTTCAATAGATTATCGAGGTCCAACTTCGCGAGCTCTGACAGACCATGCGCATGTTGTTTATTGTTCGTAACACCGAAGATCTCGTCCAGCGCTGGCGGGAATTCAACCTCGATCCCCCACCAGCGATCACGGGGCTCAGATGGATCGGCCCATCCATCGTCCAGTTCGAGTTCGCGACCGGCGCGCACGACCGACAATCCTTCATTCTTCGCGGCGTGTTTGCCGTAATCGCGCGAGCCGGGGTTGATGCCTTGCCGCGCTTCTTCTTTAGCGACCGAGTATCGGATTTTTACAGGATGTTGTTGGTCGCGGAACTCAATCTTATGAGTGACCTCATAGCCATCCTCACCACCCCATTTTTCAAACATAGGCCTGTCATCCCACGGTGCTGGGGTTGAAGTGCCGGTGGAAAGGTACCCAGGATCGTTCGGCTTAGCCCACTCATCGACAGTGACGTTTTCCGGACAGTCTATATCGAAGGCAGCCATGCGGATCCGAACCTGATCCTTCTTCAGAAACCGTCGGTACATGCGCCCAATCACGAATTCAGAGTTGTCAATGATTGTGGCCGCGGTCTTCCACATCAACCGATCGAGGATTGACCAGACAACCAGCGTGCCGGATTCCCCCCATTCGTTGCCGGCCTTTTTCCAAAGCTTGGGAATCGCCTTGGCTGTGGGCTCAGGCACTTCAGTCATCTTTCGGGATGCGATCTCGCCTAGGTCGAGGTAGGTGTAAATCGCGTTCGCCGCACCTCCGCGCCAAGACCACACCTCAACCTTTTGACACTGGGAAATTGAGGACGCAGGAAGCCCCATTCCGAAGCGCCCGATCCCCGTCTGGTTTGCCTCTTCGAGGCGCGTACCATTCCCAAACTGCAGGGCGATGCGGAGAGTGTCTTTATCCATTCCGGACGCATCATCGAGCACGGCAATCTGGTGAACACGGCGTCTGGTGCGCTGCGCCAACGGTGTGGTCTGTTCAGCGCACAAGAGCTCGACGTTCTTAGCGCCGGCCTGAATGGCATTGTCCATCAACTCCGCAATTGCGTAGGCGGCGTTCTTGTATCCATTGTCGCGCATAGCCTTGACCGCCAAATGCGCGGGTACGATCGAAAAATTCATGGCTCTCCCCAAACGTCTTCCCAATTGAGAAACGCGTCCCCAATATCACCAAAGCCAGGCAGACCGCTATCGACCACCGTGACGATCTCGGCTTCGGCATTGCCGCCCGCCCTCGTCCCTCTGATCGCGCGACCCACCATCTGGCTATAGAGAACCAAGGAAATCGTAGGCCGTGCGATTACGGCGGCGCTTGTTTCTGGCGCGTCAAACCCAGTCGTTAGAACGCCGAAATTGCAGATTATTCGAACGTCGTCAGAGGGTGCTTTGTACTCTTGAAGTGTCGCTTGACGTTCCAAACCTGGCGTCGAACCCGTAACGGACTTGGCCCACAGCCCTCGGGCGCGAAGGGTGTAAGCTAGAAGATCGGAGTGCTCGACCGTCGTGCCGAACACGATGATTCGACGGTGACGCTTTGCAATTTGTTCGATCTCAGACAGAATTGCTAGGTTACGAACCTCAACTTCCGCCAATCGCTGTAAAATTTCAGTAGGAATTTCGAGCGCTTCTTTTAGCCGGGCCCGATCCTTCTCAGTCATCGTCACACCGCTTGTAAGCAGCAGCGGCCTAAAAGTCGTCCTAGCCAGATATCCTTCTTGGATAAGGTATTCGACCGGGTTGGAATATCCCTCGATCTGAAGCGAGACTTTCTGACGCCCGAAGAAGTTGGCTAGCGCCTGATCCGCATCAAGGTCGTTCCAGGTTCTACCTGGCGTGGCGCTCAGACCAAGCAGAGAACTTGAGCGGAAGGGCAAAACAAGAGCATCAAGGATGAGTTGATAGGTCGGCGCCACGGCCTGGTGGGCTTCATCCATGACCACTAAGGACGCTCCGGCACCTAGCCGCCCAATAGTCGCGAGACTGCGCCGCACGGTGGCATTCATCTTAGGCAATCCCGCGACAATGAAGTCGCCTCGCACGTCGTCGATTTCTAGCGAGCGCCCGCCCCAAAACCGCCTTATCACGACTGGATGACTGCCAAGGCTTCTCCATGCCTTCTCAAACTCCACGGCGGCTTGATCACAGAGTTCCTCGCTGTGCGCGAGCCAGATCACCGACTTGTCCGGGAACAATCGTAGGTTTTCAGCAATGATGTGCATTGCTGTCCGGGTTTTCCCGGCACCTGTTGGCATGTGCAACAGAACACGCTTGCGACCTGAGATAAGGGCGCCGATAGTCTTTCGCGCGGCGCGCTCCTGGTGCGAAAATAGTCCATAGAAAGGCTCGACTACTCTTGCCGCAGGCAACTCTTCGCGAGGCTCTTCCTGAAGCGGCGACAGCTCGAAAAACGCCAACAGCGCTACCAGCCGATCACCGGATACCTTACCGGACTTCAGAGCCTCATACGGCCGCTCGGTGTGCAGCCCCAATACGCGACACAGCTGTTCCGCTTCCGCGGGCCGAAGAAGGTCTAAGAGCAATGCGCGTGTTTTCGGATTGGTTAGAAGTGTCTGCGGTTTAGTCTGCTCTACGAGAAGCGAGCGCTGCCGACCTTGGTTAAACCCCGTGCTGTCGAGCGCTCTCAAAAGTCGCAAAACCTTAGTGCCAAGCAGAGCCTGCAAAATCTCATCGTCGGCGCGCGTTAAAAACTGATCGAATCTCACCGAGCCCGGCTCACATGATCACTGAAAGGGGGACGAAAGGAGGATTCGGCAGCGAGAGGTCATTAAGGCTAAGCTATCCTGTCAAAGTTGCGTCGCGCGCTCTTAATTTACGGCGGCATTTCCCAACGCTAAGCCAGTAGAGGAAGGTTGGCTAGTGCCAAGATCAACACCCGATCACTTGTGGCAGGTTACGCACACTTTACTTTGGCCATAAACCTCGTCTAGTTCCACTGGCTCATCATCAAGAAGAGCGTTCACGGGGCGTCGGCCCTTCAGACGAGCGACCCGTTTCTCGTGCTCTCGACGGATTTGCTCGAGCCGCTGGGGTTTTGCTAAGTCTTCCAATGACTCACCCTGGCTCCAAGAGAATGGTGATCCATGTTCAAGCGCGTTTTTTTCGTACCGTTTCGCCTCTTCAAACGCATCGGGATGCTCATCAAGCAGCCGCGCCCACTCAATTTTTTGCTGATAGAAGCAAAAAGTACAGCCGCTTCTGGATCGCCAACGGTAATAGTCGGGCAATCCAACTCCAGCGGCCTCTAGTATTTCCATAACTGCGGCCTTGTCGATCCCATCTGTGCGAAAGGGTAAGTGGATGCGGAGATTTTCCTGCCCTGAGACGTAGCCTTCACGATACTCCTCATCCGAACGGATGGCGACGTAGCTGTTGACCACATAGCCAGCCTTCACAAACGGGCGCACCCAATTCTCGAAGGGTTTAATCTTGAGTTGTCGAGTGCACCACCGAGTCTGAGGCGAAGGTAGGAAGTTTTTGTATTCGCGCAGCCAGAAGTCGAAATCGCGATCCGGATTCAGCCGAAGTATTGGTTTCCCAAGAAAACCTTCCAGCCGACCGAGAAACTCATAGACCTCCGGCAGCTCCTTACCTGTATCTGTGAAGAAGTAGTCGATTTCTAAATCTGGATGGTGCTGCCGCATGTAAACTGCAAGCGCAGCGCTATCGCGGCCACCGGATATGCCAAGGACGTGCTTTTCAGTCATTTTAGGCTCGCACTCGCTGCTTGGTTCGGGACGTTTGCTCCGCATTCAGCGTCATACCGAGCTTTGCGATGGCGCCAAGCGCCACTTTGTCGGCCGCACCTTCCTTGCCGAGGAAAGCCACCAACTTTAGGCATAGTTCATCGGCTTTGTGGCGCTCTGCAGGATCTAACTCGATCTCTGATGTCACGGGTTCTGGGAAGGATGGGTCGCTCATGTAGACGACCATCGTCACCCGACCGTCTGTGCGTCCCTTCAGATGGCCAAAGCCTTCGGCCCGAAGGAATTGCTGGGCAAGTGCCGCGAGTTCGATTCTTGCTGCATCAATATCTCGATCAACCCAATCCCGAGGCGGCTTGTTAGCCGCGAGACTGGCGAGGCCCTCTATGTCATCCAGGTCGCCTTGGTAAGTCGAAAGCCGCGTCGCAAGTGCATCAAGGCGGAAATTACCCGACAGCCCCCTCACGTTGTCGGCGCGCCTGTGTAGCAGTCCGTAATCTGACGCCGCTGCGCCCTTGAACCGGAGTTCAGTCATCAACGTCATGGCCAGATCAGCGAGCATTTTGGGGTAGGCGCCCTCCAGTTCTCTGAGCCCCGCTTCTACAGCGCTAGCCAATAGCGCTCCTTGATCGTTGCAGCCTTCACCGATCGCGCGCGGGAGATCCTCGAACAGGAGTTGATTCGGATCGTGCGACTTCTGACCTAGGTTTCGCAACGCCGTGGCCGATTTTGACAAGCTCGCCGTTCGTGTTGTCCAAGCGGGCAGCGCCCGAATGTTTTTTACTAGCGCCTTGGCCACATCGAGCGCCGAAGGAGCAACGCTGACTTCCTCCGTGGTCAACCGCCGAGCCAACTCTGAAATGAGATTCGCATCGAGATCGGAGAGTTCAACAAGACGGACCCTCACCGCGCTTGGATCTTGGAGAATCCGATCGACGAGAAAGCTGTCCAGCTGGGGACGGAAAACGTCGTCGAGATAGATCGCAGCTCGCTCAACGTTTGTGAGCAAAAACGCTACGCCAAGGATGCTGAGGAGGCCGTCACGCACACCAAATGGTGGGGCTCGCCACAGTGCAAACAGTTCGGATAGCGGAGAGCCTATTTCCGAGTTCTTGAGCAAGTTTTCACCCGCGGTCCAGAGAGCGCTCAGCCGGTGCCAATCGCCGTCGACCGGAGCCCGAAAGCGAACAGCGCCCTCGTCATCGGACGTGTACAGTCCGGTCGCTTCAAGCAAACTAGAGTACAAACCTGCCTCTGGCGGATACCCTTCCATCGACAGACGAGATTTGCCGTTCTGCTCGACCATGGCTTTCAACAGCGCCCGCGTAGCCGCGGCAGCATTTGACGATGGTCGGGTACGATTGACGAGTTCGTTTCTAAGGTGAGGTGTTTTTGGATAGCGCCAGTCCGCCAGGCGTGACGCCAATATACTCAGCGCTGCTGGGCCACTGAGGTGCGAGTGTGTGCTGACATCAGCTCCGGTAGGAAGACGCCAATCGACCACATCAATCGCTTCACCAAGCCGATCTTCGAGATCGGCTGACAGGCGCGAGATTCGAGCATCGATCTCACGTCTCGCGATCGCGTCCCCTTCCAGCTCAGACCGAGTAGCTCGAACATACTCTAGAGCTGTGAGCTCGCTCGCCATCTCGCGAAGTCGAAAGCTATCACGGGTCCATCCGACTACAATCAGGCGATCCCCAGCCCAGCCCGCCGCAGCCTTGATAATTTTGCGGGCCTCTGACTGAGACTCGCCGTTAGCGCCTACGAGTAGCAAGAATAACCCGGCGGCTCCAGCGGCTGGGCGATAAGCTCGGACCCGCTCTTCCGCCTCATGGAGCGGGGCGAGATCAATTTCGAACCATCTTAACGCTCCCGTAGTCTCATAGTGACGCTTCGCCAGGATGGGCTGCAGCGCGGCTTGCCTAGCCAGTTGTCGATAATCGATTGAGACCCCATCCTTCCTCGCACTGTCGACGGCCTGCTCAATGTCGAAGTCGCTTCCGGCATAGATCGCGAAGGCGCCGGCGTGTTTGCGAAACACGACGACCGACCAGGTTGCAAGGTCCTCGAGCTGGGCCTTGAAGTTGACTTGGTCATTGGTGGCGCAGGACGCGATAACCTCAGGCGTGGGTTGAAGGCCTGAGCGATCCTTAAAGAGGTCGAGGAGCGCAATCGCCTTCAAGGTTCGTAGATGGTTCGCTGTTCCACCTCGACTTTCACATCGATCAACGGCATCGACCGCCGTCGACCACCGGTGTCCATCAGGCGATGCTAAAATCGCGGGCTCCAAATTTGAGCGCAGATAGTCCCAGAGTTGTTCCGGAGAAAAAACCGACCCGTTCGTAGGCGTTGTCGTGAGAAATTCTTGGAAGCCGAAGGGTTCAGCCGAGGTAAGAAAGCCAAAGATGCTACGCTGGCTTTGACCAAATCGCCGCCTAGAAATAGGCCCCAGAAGGGCCGCAACAACTGGATGAAGGGGCCAACAAGCGGCAAGCCGCTGCTCCAAAGATTCAGTAGGGCCGCTCCGCGCACCACGCATTGCTTTGGCTATTACCGATGCCGCCGGATCTCTACCGCGCGGCTTAGCCGCGGATTCAATCGCTCGTGATATCAATTCGATCTGCTCTTCGCCAGCGAGGCTGATGGAGATATCGAGGAAACGCCCGTGAACCTTCAACCATTCATCGCGCGCCTCCCGGGACATCCGATGAGCATATTCGTCAAAGGCCTGGTGCAAGATGCCGATTACGATGAGGCGGCCACGAGAGCGGGCCGCCACTTCGGCTAGGTCCTGAAAGACGTGTACATCACGGCCGTCTATGGCGGAGTGCTCAAGGAACTTCCCCATTTCATCGATGAGAAGCACTATGCCCCCTGACGAAACCTCCGTGGCCGCCCGACCAACCCATGCTGCGAAACTTTCTTTAGCCCTTTGTTGGGGCAGCTCTTCCCGCAGCGAAGTCTCAATCGCTGACCTCAGCACGGTTGCGGCATCGGCCCGTTGTCCGACCACCGGCACAATTGACCAAGGCTTAGAAGTCGGCCGAAACAGCCTGATCATCTCAGACGCATCATCTAGATTGACGTCAGCAAATAACTTGGCGACGCACTCAGTGGGCCCTGCCAGCAAAGCGGCCAGGGCCACTGCCAAGCTAGATTTTCCGCTCCCATATGGGCCAGTCCATGTGAAGGCACTGTGTGCGGTCGCCTCCCGATGGCGGCCCATGATCAGCAGGGCATCGACGGCGGATTGAGAACAAATATATCCTTCCAGTGCGCTCGGATCACCGAGGTCGGTGTCCACCCTAATTGATCGGGTGAAGCGCCGGGCCACGCGTACCGTTTCGCTGAGCATTTTAGTCATGCTGCTGCCGATCTGAGATCTCGCCGGAACATGGCTCGAAGAACAACCCACTCGTCGATGTCGTCGAGATTGTGCGCGTACAGTTGTCGCATTCCGGAAGACTCGTCCCACCTAAGAGCGCCATCTGTTAATGCATCGAGCCGGATTAACCGCTCAGCTACAGCCTCTTCGTCCAACAAGAAGACTTGCCCTGGGGAACCTCGCTCAAATGTCAGAAAATCGACAGAAAACGAGCGCCGCGACGGATAGTACGTCCGCCAAAAATCGACTAGGGCGAACAAAAATACCTCGTCCGGAAGGGACGACTTGGGTCCGCGACGAAAACGAAACAGCTCGCCAACGCCGACCTTTTGAACAAGCCCAAGTTCAGCGAGCGGCGACTCAATGCTATCCTCGGGTGCGCGGCGCGCCCCTCCTGTCAGGGCGAAATACGTCCGCAGGAGGCAATCGACATCGCGGCGTATGGTGATGCCACTGATGCTTCGGCCCTTGCCGAGCCGGCCTGCATCACCGAGTTCCTCACAACGACGGCTCAAGCGGCGACGCATGAGTTCGCGATCAAACGTCGGTTCGTGAAACTCATTGAACGCCCAGTGCCAAGTGGTCGCTCGGCCCGGCTTTCCGGCTAACATCCAATGCAGGAGCCAAAGCGACCCCGGGTGTTCAAGATACGGGTCGAGCGAATCTCCAAAAAGTAGATCGCCTAACTTCCCCGTGGTGATTCGAGCGGCGCGCTCGCCCGGACGGTCTTCCGCAGAAAGCACATCGGTTGCGATTGCCCAGTGTCGAATTGAGAGGACCATATTGCGACCAACACCAAAAAGGGCAATTGCTGAATCGTCCGTAAAGGCACTGCAGATCTGACTATCGTTACTTAACGATATTCTGACCGCGTCATACGCTTTCTTTAGCCAACCATAGCGAAGCGGAAATGTCTCATGACCTGCAAAGTGCAACCGGCTGTCAGAGCTATCGAGAAGGCTTCGGGACATGGCAACTCACTGGATGTTGATACCAGTTGAAATGAGCTGCTTTAAGGGGCTATGTCAACCTCCTGGCGAAGCTCACCAGTGGATTGGATCCGTATGGCTCAAAAAGCAGTCTATCTCGATTATCAGGCCTCGACACCACTCGACCCACGAGTGCGAATCGCTATGGATGCGGCCTATAATGCGCCCGGAAATGCGAGTTCTGAAGAGCACGCTTTTGGGTGGGCGGCTTTAAGCAGAGTAGAAGCCGCTCGTGGTTTTGTCGCTGAGAGCCTCAATGCCGTCGCTGAAGAGGTGACTTTCACTTCCGGCGCCACTGAGGCGAACAACATAGCGATCT
Organism: Mesorhizobium sp. WSM4817; assembly: GCF_055811135.1. Lineage (NCBI taxonomy): Bacteria > Pseudomonadati > Pseudomonadota > Alphaproteobacteria > Hyphomicrobiales > Phyllobacteriaceae > Mesorhizobium > Mesorhizobium sp. WSM4817. Next base: position 63,024 of record NZ_JBVVQQ010000024.1, read on the forward strand.
TGGGGGCGGCGATGGCTGCGCCCCCGCGCCGCCGCCGGATCTTGGTATCGGCTATCGAACATAAGTCGGTGTCTGCCGCCGCATATGCGGCGGAGCGTTTCGGGTTTGTAGTCGAAGTGGTGCCCGTCACCTATGATGGCCTGACGGATACTCAGGCACTAGACGCGATGCTTGACGACGAAGTTGCGATTGTGTCCGTCATGGCGGTGAACAACGAGATCGGGACAATCCAGCCAAGCGCGTTGGTGGGACGATTGGCGCGAAGTGCTGGCGCATTTTTCCATGTCGACGCCACTCAGGCCCTTGCCGCAACCCATGTCGATATGGCGGAGTGGGGTGCCGACGCGCTGAGTCTATCAGGACACAAAATCTACGGACCGGGAGGTATTGGCGCCCTAATCGTCGCTTTGGATGCCCCATGGCGACCACAGCCATTAATGTTTGGAGGAGGGCAAGAGCAGGGCTTGAGGCCGGGAACGCTACCGGTTCCGCTCTGTGTCGGATTAGGCGAGGCGTGTCGGCTGATGTCGCTTGAAGGGGAGGTCGAGCGCCGTCGTGTTGGTGACCTGCGTGACACGCTAGCTCGACGCTTGAAGGACGTGTTTGCCGAACTGAGAGTGTCTTGTGAACAAACTCCGCGGCACCCGGGCTGCTTACATATTAGGGTTCCAAAAGTAAGCGCGAGTGACTTGCTTATGCGTCTTCAGCCGCTAGTCGCGGCCTCAACTGGCTCAGCATGTACTTCAGGGATGCTTGGCCCGTCACATGTGGTCCTCGCCATCGGCCTGAGTGCCGCCGACGCCGCAGAATGTCTACGCTTTTCATTGGGCCGTTTCTCCACTGAATCCGATGTTGAAATCGCGGTCTCCTGCTTGTCATCGGCGATGAGGAGCCTCTCAGCGCGCGACTTTGATCCGACTGTTTTGGGCTTAGCCGCGGTTTAGTTGGCCTACAGTAGAACTCGCTTAATTTGTCCCTAGCTCCCACTTGTCACGCTTGGAGCTTCCCAATGCCAAAGCAACGTGGTTGAGAAGAATTTTAGCATTTCTTTGCAAAATTTTGACGGTCCCTTGTCTGAATTAGTGATTCAATCGAGGATCCCTCCCCCGAAATACCTGGGCACCGGCAGGGTAGGCTACCCATAGGCTTTTTCATAGCATCCGGGTCGGCGCTGTTGGTGACCTAGTGGTTGATGGCTCCCGCCCGGGTCGGTGAGCCAGCATGGCGGCAATCCTGCCGGCCGGAGGGCCGTTGCCTTTGGCGTCCACTATTCCAAGTTCCAGAAGTTTCCTGTCGGCAGCCGCCTGCTTTTCCAGACCGGGATGGCCTCGCTGCAGGTACCGGGACCTCAAGTAGAGCACCCTGCCCTCGAACGTTTTCCTGCGGGACCGCGACCGAGCAAGGTCCACCTCGACCGACGACCTGACTGTCGGAAGGGCGCTATCGTCAACGTCACACTCCAGCCCACGCACGAGCCACGGTTCTGGGCCGATCTCGACCAAGTCCAGCAGAGAGAACCCTTGGTGCACAATCTCGGCGCACCCTGCCACGATCCTGACCTTGACCGGAAGCTGCTCCAGGTTTTCGGACAAGAAGCGAACGATACCGTCCTCGTAGCTCGCAAAGCCCGTTGCTGCCGCGTCGGCGTACGCCGTTGCGAGCACTTGCCTGTCGCGGACAGCCCGCAGCTCTGCCTTAGCTGCGTCGACGACGCCGGCGAGCGAGCCGAAGAAGGTGCGGATGTCTCGCTGAATTGAGATGGGCAGTGAACCGTATTTCAAGGCGCCGGGGAACAGCGTCAGAGCGAAGTGCACGACAAGGTCCTCGCGCCGGGCATCGCCGGCAACCTTCAGCTGCGCTGGATCGGCTATTTCCCGTGCACAGGCCGCCAACGCGCGGCCGATGGCTATACCCTTTTCTTCCAGCGCGGCACGCACAGTCGGTTCGACTTCGGTATCCTGCGGGAGCCTTCCCAGATTCAGGGCTGTCCTCCAGATCGCCTCGAGTTCCTCGCTCGCCCTTTCGGCGACAGGCCTAGATTTCGGGCGGAGAAGGAAGCGCGAGGGATCGCGGGACGGAATGGCGAGGTTGGCGTATATCGTCGCCTTCGACCTCCTCCGGAAGCTCACCTGCTGCTCGAGGTCCTTGTCTCTGAACGCGGCCACTATGCCCGGGGCTAGCGCGATCGGACGCTCTCCCGTGGCACGCTGGACCATCTCAGTCAGCTCTTCCTGTGAAAAGTACTTCTGGAAAGTCTGCCTGCGGGAAAGGTAGCCGTCCGCGACCGGGGTGTGGTGCTCGACGTTGTACTTCCCGGCGGTCATCACGGACACCGTCATGCCTCTGGCCGCGAAGCCCCAGGCGGCGCGCAAGGTCTCTTCCCTCTCGTGGGGGTCCTCGATGACATTGATGACGAAGCCCAGATTGACGATATCGGCACGCCGCCTTTCGCCGTCGGGTAGGAAATTCGGGTCCCATCCGAAGGCGAAGTAGCCGTTGGCCTGCAGGGTGGCCACGTCGTCCCCGCGTCCGCAGCCGTAGTCGAAAAGTTCGTGCCCGGGCTGCAGCATCCCGTACCGGATCATGATCGAGGGAGGCTGGGAGAGCCCGTTCCTCGATATGGCGGTCTTCTCCCTGGCGACGTCCACTGCGGATTCGCCCGCCGCCACCAACCGGGGGCCGTCCACCCGGAGGCCGGCTTCGGCAAGCATGGCCGTCCAGTTGGCCCGCGTGCCGATGCGCTTGGTGTCGTTGAACAGTCCGAGATCCTCTGCCTTGCGCGTTATCGCCGCAAAGGCTGGAATGCGTGGGTCACCGGGTGCGAGCAGCGTTTCTTTGCGGTGGAGGATTGGCGGGTTGTCGCGCCGGGAGTAGTCGATGACGGAAGGAACTCCGCCCGCGTCGAAAGAAAGGGACCGGAGCAAGGCGGGGAACGCGGACTTCGAGAAGTCTTCGTAGAGGAGAAGCGACTGCCGCTCGGGCGAGACCTTGGCGACGTTCCACGCGAAGCCAGAAGCCGCGGCCTCGGCGCGGGCGACCGCCTGCCTCATTTCTTCGGACACGTGCGGCAGCGCGTCCCGGTGGACGTACAGGAACCCGCCGACCTGCTTACCTACTTCGCTTCGCCTAGCCAACTGACGGCATCCTCCGGGCGCCTGCCCTCTTCCTATCCTGCCTTGCCCCAGTGATATCTCCGCATAGCGGCGGTCCATTTCGGCCAGCAGATCATCAAACGTCTCGACAGCCTCTTCCTGGCTTGTAACGATGCCGCCCTCGAGTGGGGCATGTTCCTGAGCTAGGGATAGTCCGTGCCGAACTTCTTGTCGACAAAGCGCACCATGACGTTCCGCGCCGAGCGAGCGCATAGGTGAACGGTGAAGCCCTCGGGATCGACGGCCTCGTTCGCCGCAGCGCCGCACAGGTTGAGAGCCGGCAGCCCACCTCTCCCGGGAGCACTCCTATGGTTGTCTACGTGCGTTTCATCTTTCCAAAATTGGCGAGGTTTTAACAAAAGCCTTGGCATAGGGGGTCTGAAAAAGAAACTGGGAATGACCAAGCTCGGATTTCAATTTCCCTCTCCTACCATCCTTGTTGACATGCCTTGGAGATCACATAATCGACCGTGGAGACATTTTCACCGGACTGTTCGACAACCACTTGCACAGATCTTGAACTGTTTCACTACGATGCTGCAAGCCGTTCCAGCCAAACATTAGGCTTTGCCACGTTCACACCTGGATACTTTGCTAAGTGGAATTTGTGATGCCACCTATATGTGGAAGAGCCTGGCAAAACTCGATTACCCATCCGGTCCGTTTTGCCACGCCGACCGAAAACCCTCGAAATATTCCGATCGGTTTGACATCACGCTGTTGATCGACTTTCTCTTTCCACGTTACGCGCAAACTCCGTGCGTTCCCGATAACGGTCTCAGTGTGAAATTGGGTTTTCACACTGAAGGGAATCTTCGGGGTAGAATCGACGTTAACCCGATCGGCTGCTTCAAGCGTGCGTGTCGTATCAACATCGCTTGCGACCGAGCCCCAGCGACACGGTAAGACCCAACGAGAAGCTGCCGGGTGTGATCGACTTCTTGACGGGACCGAAAGTTTCAACGCCTCAAGTTAAGCAGCCGCTGGTTCAGCCGAAATGTGTAACCTGCCAGATCAGAGTGGGCAGTTCTGGCACCGGGTTGTTTGACACGTAGGTGGAAGACAACAAGGGCTCGGCTCCAAGACCGTGTCTTCGAAGCCACGAAGCGCGCACCGAGGCAGCCTGGTGCGCGAGAGACCTGGGTCCGGTTCTGATGAGAGATGACGGGATTTCAATACTGCTGAAAGCTTGTATGTTTGGGATGGGCCTCGTGACCAACACTGGTGGGCACGAGAAGAATGGGGGACTTCATGAATATCACGTCAGGCATTGATGCCGCCGGCAGCGCCGTCGGGCAAATCGCTTACTTCACCACTAAGGAATTCGACAAGTCGCTAAGCAGGGCATTCCTGGGAGGCGGGCAACTGCAAAAAAAGGCGATCAAGGTCAAGGCCATCCTCGGCAGCCTACGCGACCCAAATCCGTTCGTCGGGACTCCAGTCACCAAACATGGCGAAAATCGTATCCAAAACGTTGTGAAATATGATCTCGGTGATGGTTGGCGTCTGATTACGCAGCAGACCGACAAGACGTGTCTTTTCCTATTTGTCGCCGATCACGAAGACGTCGACAAATGGCTGGACAGGCAGAAGGGGATGAGGTCTGCCGTCAGGGACCTAAGGGCCGTTCTTGTGCCCGGGTCGGGCCAGGAGGTTGTTCATGCAAACGACTTCCGGGCTGACCACCATGACAAGCCGGTCGTCGAGCGTCTCGATACGGATGCGATGGACCATGTACTGGACCACCTTCCGCGCAGCGTTGCCAGGAAGTTGGAGGCGCTGGACGCTCGTTCGACCACCAACGATCTCAAATCCTTGATCATCGAGATTCCCGATACGCAGAGGGCCGAACTCGTCCACGCTGTCTTCAATTTACTCCTTTCGGGCAATTATGAAGGCGCTCAGGCCCATGTCGATCTCAGCATGGGCCGTATCGGGCTCCTCGAGGATGTCGATGAAGCCGAGATGCTCGAGGTGGCCGACGGGGAGGATATCCGCCGCCTGCGCATTGGGTCGCCCGAATACGAAGCTTGGCTCGCGTCATTCGAGAAGCGTTCCAGTTGGCACGAATGGTTCCTGTATCTTCATCCCGAGCAGGAAAAGGTCGTGAAGGCCGATTATTCTGGCGCTTCGCAACTCTCCGGAGTTTCAGGGTCTGGCAAGACTTGCGTCGCCGTTCGCCGTGCACTTCGCTTGGCGGAAGCGCCAGATTCGAGGGTGCTGCTTCTTACGCTGAACCGTAGCCTCGCCGGTCTTCTTGGTCAGCTCGTTGACGCTGCCTGCAGCAACGACGCCGTTCGAGACCGGATCGAGGTTACGTCGTTCTTCGAACTCGCCCAGCGGCTTCTCCATCGGTTAGAACCTCACAATGATCGCTATTATGTAGATGTGACATGGAAGTCCGATGAGCATGTCGACCTGGTGTTCCGGGAGTATTATCGTCAATGGCTGAATAACGACTCCGCGAAGGTGCTGCTGCCGATGCAAAAATCAATGGCGGCACGTGGTGTTAATGGTGAAGCGTATCTTCGGGAAGAGTTTGACTGGATTCGCAGCGCTGTGACGCCAGATGCGCGCTCTTCCTATCTCAGTCTTGAGCGTAAGGGACGAAAGTTCCCGATCGCAGCCGATCGCCGGTCGGACATCCTAAGGGGTTTGGACGGCTGGGAGCAGAAAATGCGCGATGTGGGCGTCGTCGATTATCTAGGCCTGACCTCGGCGCTGACGAAGCATCTGGACGATATCCAATCGCAGTATACGAACATCCTTGTCGATGAGGCGCAGGATTTTGGTACTACCGAGATACGGGTCATTCGAAAGCTAGTCAAAGACGGATCGAACGACATTTTTCTCTGCGGTGATATCGCTCAGACCATCCTCCCGAAGCATAGGTCCCTGCCTGAGGCGGGCCTCTCCGGCGTGACCCGCGAACGCATTCAAAAAAACTACAGAAACAGCCGGGAGATATTGAAGGCTGCCTACGGGGTCTTAAGCAATAACTTACATGATGAAATGTTCGACAGCGACGATCTGGAAATTCTCGACCCTCAGTTCGCGAATTTTAGCGGCTCCGTTCCAATGGCCCTTGCCGCGGGTACGCTGGAAGAAGAAATTGCCTACGCGCGCGCCTATGCTGCCACTGCCCTGCAGAACGATGCTAAAACCGTTTGCGTGGCCTTTGCGGGCTTTTCGGGATTGGACGTAAACGGCTTCGCTAAGAAGTGCGGTGTCACCGCACTCGACGGTGCGTATGATCCCAGTTCTGATCACCTCGTTTTCTGCGATCTAGAGCAGACAAAAGGTTATGAGTTCGACACGCTGATCATCCTCAATTGCAGAAACGGCGTGCTGCCGCCGCGCGACGCTCCGGTAGAAGAGGCATATCGTGCGTCCTGCAAGCTCTATGTTGCCATGACGCGCGCCAAGCGAGAACTGATCCTGTCGTTCCACGGTGAGGCCAGCCCCTGGATTGCGGAGGTGACGGACACAATCGGAACAGCCCTCTGGAGCGAATTCGAAATTTTGGACCAGGCACTTATTCAGGGGATCCCTGAACTCCTTCCTGAATTTGAGCCGGACAGGGATATCGATGATGTTGGCAAACTTACAGGCCTCCAGTTCCTTTATGCGGTCCATGGGCTGGGCCTCTCGTTGGAAGCGCAAGACAAACTGATTGACTTGGTTGACGGCCGGGGCATGCGAGCAGCAGGTGGCGCTCGACGATTGAAATGGCAAAACATGCGTTCATTGATAATCGACCTCAACGAGAGTCGGCGTCATGATTTGCAGTTTGGCCCAAATGTAGCAGTCGAGCTGCGAGAACTAACCCGATTCTTTTCCTAGGGCCGCGATCAATCGTCGCCGAGCCACGCGTTGGCCCAGCGACGGTAAAGGTGGTGTATAGGCGGCTGCGCCACAGCATGATGTTCTTCGTCAGGGCGTATCGGCGCGAAAGCCAGGAGATGGTGCACGACGCGCACAATCGGGCCGTTTGCTTTCCTCAGGGCACCTGCACGCGGGGCATCTGACAACATGAAGACGGCGGTGGAGGCGACCTTCATCGGCAAGGACAGGCGGTATAGTCGTCGCTTCCAGCAGATGTGCGGGCACTATTTTGTCGAGGCAGTGGCCCTGCACGCCGACGAGGCTGCTGGATCGACGAGAGACCGGCTTTACGTCATCCCCTTGCCGCTATTTGGGCCTTCAATCTCTCTCATCATCTAAAAAGTCGACGTCACCGGGCCCCCATGCGAAGTGTGCCGAACGAGCGAGATCGGCCGCGCCCGGGATCGGTTAGGCGGTTGTCAGGCGCACCGTCACCTTCGCCCGCTCGCCCGTGTATTGACCTGGCGCTTGAATCCTTCGAACTGCTCGCCCCAGAGGATGCAGGCCAGCATGGGCAGGCCGAGCGGCCGGAGAAATTCGCGATTCAAGACTGGCCCCGGCCAAAACCGAACAAGCGCTTGGAGATGTTCCGATAAATCGGAGTTCGGTGACTGCTTGGAGCCCGGGCGGCCGACCGGATCGGTCCCGCCCGGGATGAGCTTCGTCAGAGCCGTTCGAGCGTCAGCATGCCCGGATCGCCCTTCCAGGCTTTGGAAAGTTCGTCCGCGGCCTTGGTTTCGGCGGCAGCATCGCCTTGGGCCTTCGCCGCCTGCTGCAGCCCGAACAGCGCCCAGGCGCTGCTGCGTGCGCGGTCGAGCGCCGCCACGAACTCCTTCGCCGCGTCCGCCGGCTGACCATTCTTGAGGAGGGCGGCGCCCAAGGACTGCCTCACGGGATAGTACCAGTACGGAGGCTCCATATAGGGGATCGAGTCCTCCGTTTCGGCCGCCTTCTTCCAGAAGGCTATCGAGCCGCCGACGTCGTTCTCGGCCTGCGCAGCGCGGGCGCGTACGACATCTTCGGCCACTTGCAGGACCGACAATGCCGGGATCCCCCAGGCATCGTGCACCGACCAGTCGGTGTCCTGAGCGATCTTGTGGATGGCGTCCGCCTCTGCTCGGGCGCCTGAGGCGTTCTTCTTCTCGGCCAGGGCGACGCCGCGCGCATAGTGCCACATCGACGTGATGTAGGGCGGTGCGCCGGCCGGCTCGGCCTTAGCCAGGATCGCATCCGGCTCGGCATATTGCGCCCAGGCGAAATACGGAGCTGCCTTCACCGGCTGCACGATCGGAATGGCCGTCGCCACCTCGTTGGTCAAAAAATTGTCCAGCTTGTCGGCCTCTGCGAGCACCGTCTTCGAGTCGCCGAGGAGCTGGGCCGAAACCAATACGAAGTGCACGTTGTGGGAATAGTAGCCGAGCGGATAGACACCGACCGCGCCAGTCTCGGCGAGATAAGTCTCGTCCACTTTCGAGGCAGCTTCGTTGGACTTCAGCGAATCCGTATAGCGGCCGACGCGGTAGTAGATATGGCTCGGCATATGGACGATGTGTCCGGCCCCCGGCATCAGCGCTGCCAGTCGATCCGCGTAGGGCTCGGCGCGCTCCGGACGATCCGATGCCTCGACAAGATGAATGTAGAGGTGAATCGCCATCGGATGGTCAGGCCTCTTGGCGAGAACGCCTTCCAGCCGCTTCTGGACGTCCGCGGTGCGGCCCTTGGGTTCCTTGCCACCCGGCTGCCAATAGTCCCAGGGCTGCGTGTCCATGCCGGCCTCTGCGGCCAGCACAGCGAGCTCGAGATCGTCAGGATATTTGTCGGAAAGCGCCGCAGTTGCATCGGCGAAGGCGGCGTTCAGGGTGTTTCGATCGGCGTTTGGATCGTCGGAATACCGCGTGGCGACCGCCTCAATCAGCCCCCGCTCCTTCTCGGTGGCACCGGATGAAAGCGCCTGCGCCTTTCGAATAGCAGCGATCGCCGGTACATTTGCGGCGGGATCCATCGGCACGTTGATGTTCGGCCCCAGGATCAGCGCCTCGCCGAGGAAGCACATCGCACAGTCGGGATCGAGGCTTTGTGCCTTGCGGAAGGCGCGTCGCGCCTCCGCGTGATTGAAGTTGACGGCGAGCCGCAGCCCCTGGTCAAAATATTTTTGGGCATCGGCGCTCTTTGTGCTGATCGGATAGCTCAGGGAGCCCAGGTTGTCCCACAGAGGCGGCTGGGCCTCCTCGTAGGCCTTCATGTCTTCCGGGGCCAATGATTGGCCGGCAGCGGCCAGGACGACGCAGTGTCCGACGTCGAGTTCCCCCGGCACCGGCACTCTAGGCGCCGCTGCAAGCTGCACCGGACTGTCGCCGACGTAAGCAACGGCAGCGCCGGTGCCGAAACTCATCAGGACAAGCGCGGTCCATCCCGCGCTTGGCAGGCAAGCACGCAGTTTCATGTGAACCTCCTGGCGTTCGGTACGTTCGCCAACCCCCGATCAGCCCTGTCTCTGCCAATTCTCGATCGGGGTGGTGCGGGCGATGATGATCCGCCTCTTGCCGCCGTTTGGCAACATATTTCCTGTTGCTAATGCAGCTGCGATTCAGATGTTTCTGCTCAACCTCGCCGCGCTCGCAGGCGTTGGTCCGGCAGACCAGAGGTTGCGCGAGCCACCGATCCGATCCGCCAAAGGCCTTTAGCCGTTGCACCATTGCCGCGATTGAACAGACCGCAAGGTCGGGACCGTGGCGCACAGCGGCCGTCTGTTGGCGAACAAGCGAGCGTCGCTCTTGGGTCATGGGCGTGAATTCGGCCGGGGCGAACGAGTGTCCGCTCAGGCGTCGGACTCGGTCGTTCAGAGTGATTGGTTTTTGACACCAGCGGTCTCAGCCGCTCGAGTGTCGGCGGGCGGGGTCACCGCGCCAGGTGTTGGCAAGTTCGTCGGCGCCTGCTTTTCGTCAGCCGCATCACTTTTGGCTTTCGCTGCTTCCTTGAGCCCGTAGAGACCCAGGCTCTGGCTCGGTCACGCTCCAATGCGGCACTGCAACATCGATGATGACACAAACCCTTGATACGAGTTGCTAGTTCCCGTTGAGCGAGCAAACTGCAAACGGTGGTTCGCAGTTTGAACACCTTTGAGGATTAGCAACATGCCGAGCGCAGTCGCCTACTATCGGGTGTCCACACAGCGGCAAGGACGTTCAGGCTTGGGCATCGAGGCCCAGCGCCTCGCGGTTGCCCGCTTTGCCGAGGCCGAGGGAATGATCATCCTCCAGGAGTTCACCGAGATCGAAACCGGAAAGGGGGTGGATGCTCTTGATCGACACCCGCAACTGACCGCTGCCCTCGCCCTTGCCCGCCAGACAAAATGCCCGGTCGTCGTGGCCAAGCTCGATCGCCTCTCTCGTGATGTCGCCTTCATTGCCGGACTGATGGTCCAGCGCGTTCCTTTCATCGTCGCCGAACTCGGTGCTGATGCCGATCCGTTCATGTTGCACCTTTACGCCGCTTTGGCCGAGAAGGAGCGGCGTATGATCTCGGAACGGACCAAGGCCGCCCTCGCCTCACGCAAGACCACTGGAATGAAGCTCGGCAATTCGACCAACACAGCCGAAGCTGCGGCGAAAGGTCGGAAGATCTCGATCCGGGAGGCTGACAGATTTGCCCAGACCGTGCTGCCGATCATCGCCTCCATCCAGCAGTCCGGCATCACCAGCCTGCGTGGCCTGGCAATCGCTCTGAACAATCGAGGCGTTCGGACAGCCCGCAACGGCCAATGGCAGGTCTCGAATGTGCGCAATGTTCGTTTGCGAGCCGCCACGGATCTTTAGGACTCAGCTTCTGCTTTTATAGGCGGGAATTAGAAACGGACGGGAAAATGGCGGCGTGATACCCTAAGGTTGTTTATGCTACCCGGCTTGGCGTTTTCCTTCTTGCGCGGCGTTGGTGTTCAACCCGTTCCTACAGGTGCATCCAGCGCGGGTAATATGTGACTTGATCGCCGCAGCGTTCTTTACGTTCACCGCTTACAGGAACCCGGCATCACAGAACAGTTCGGGTGACTTTCCGGCTATCTTTGTCGGGCGAGATGATCGTGACAGGCGAAAAGGCGCGTCCGACTTCCGTAAGCTTTGGCCTGCGATCAAGAATCGCCAATCGGTGGGCGTTTGTGGCTTTCGACCTGCTCCACCTCGAGGGGCATCCGTGGCATGGTGTTCCATGATCACCGCCTACTAAACACGGGTGCGAAGGTCGCGAAGACTTATCGTATCAACGAAATTTACCGAACGTTATCGTTTGGCGTATGGACAATCAACCTCATCCACACTAAACTACTGCGGCAATCAATGCAGATCCGCCGATTTAGACGACCAAGCTTACCAGCGCAAGGCGGGTGGGTTTTGGCGGGGGGATAGCTCGGTCATCGTAACTCCAATGGAGGTTGTTATGACGATGCATTCGCAGCAGAATTGGACATCACAAATTTCACCCCAGGGCTTCGATATCGGTAGTCTCGTAAAGCAGATTGTCCCAATCGTCTTGAGTGTGCTTTCGGCCAACCCACAGGCAACCCAGGGCATGCAGCCGCAATCATCGGGACCGCTTTCACCGCAGGGCTTCGATATCGGTAACCTCATAAAGCAGATTGTCCCGATCGTTTTGAGTGTGCTTTCGGCAGGCCCCCAAGCGGGACAGGGCATGCAGCCGCAATCATCGGGACCGCTTTCACCGCAGGGCTTCGATATCGGTAACCTCATAAAGCAGATTGTCCCGATCGTTTTGAGTGTGCTTTCGGCAGGCCCCCAAGCGGGACAGGGCCTGCAGCCGCAGTTTAGCGTGGGAGGCGGGTTCACTATTAATCCGTTTTCATCCAGCCCAGGCGCCCTGGCTCCGCAGGGCTTCGATATCGGTAACCTCATAAAGCAGATTGTCCCAATCGTTTTGAGTGTGCTTTCGGCAGGCCCCCAAGCGGGACAGGGCATGCAGCCGCAGTTTAGTGTGGGAGGCGGGTTCACTATTAATCCGTTTTCATCCAGCCCAGGCGCCCTGACTCCGCAGGGCTTCGATTTCGGGAGCCTGATTGGTACATTAGTCCCGATCGTTTTGAGTGTGCTTTCGGCCAACCCTCAGGCAGGACAGGGCATGCAGCCGCAAGCCAGCGGCGCCGCGATGTACCACTAACACTCCGATAACAGCCGTGGCGCTTCGAAAATATTCTGGAGACATATCGTGTCTGATGAAGAGCCACGGCATTATATAATTTCGCCTCGGAACTCCGGGGCGGCTCAGCGGATGGAGGAAGTCGTCAAGCAGCTTCCCAGTAAATTCCCAGGAGTAAAATGGAAAATTCATCGTGAAACAGAGATAGCTGATCTTCAAATTCCGGATGCAATACTACCAAGCGTGAAGAGCGCATTGGAAGAAGATTACACTATGTATGTAAACCCTAAACTAAACTATTGAGCTATGAAGCGAACTCTAGGGAGAAAAAAATGGAGGACCGCAAACGTCCACCGTCGACGAACACTCCGCGGGGTACAGCCGAGGGTACGTCTGACGTCGAATCAACTGGACCTAATAGCCAGGACATAGAAGTGCGGCCGGTCCAGCTATTGATTTGTCCGCGAAAGATAGGCGGACTGGCACCGATGGCGACCGACGTGATTCTGAATGCGCTGACAGCCTATCCGGACGTAAAGATAATTAACCGCATAAGGCCAAATGTTTTAGGCACGCTGGCAACCGGGACTGGAACAGCGGGCGAGGTCTTGGTTGCTGAGACTACTATAGCGCGCGCTGCTGCGATACAGCGTTCGGCCGGCAATACAGTCATAGTTGAAAGGAATATTCGATTACGACATTTCGGTGTTCCCGATGAAATTGTGCCCTCTGGCATCGGACTTCCTGGTACCTCACCCAAAAACGCTGCCGTCAAGTTTAGCATCATCGCGGCGGAAGGACGAGGTATAGACGGCGCTGAGCTGTTTCTTTATTTCGGGGGGGTCCCAGTGGCGGCGGTAACAGATAATTCCGGCGCTGCAACTATAAATATTCCCCAGGCCGCTATCGAAAGCATCGACTTCGTCTATGTGAAGCCAAAGGCTGACTTTTGGGAGAAATGGCTTGTGCGTCCTGCGCTTAAGCTTGACTCGGTCAATGTTCTCACACTTCAGCCGTTGTCATCATTTGCACCGGTCGGGTTTCCGGGAAATCCATTCTTTGGCTGGGGCGAGAGAATTATGAGCCTGGACCAACAGCAGTTGACCGGTACGGGTGCGCGTGTCGGGATCATCGACTCTGGATGCGACAATCGACATCCAGCCTTGACGCATATTCAGTCTGGAGTTGACTACACGAAGATAGATGAACAAGGAAATCCAAATGCTGCGAGCTGGGTCAATGACGAGATCTCCCACGGAACACACTGCGCAGGCGTAATTTGTGGAAATGGAAATGGCGGCATCCGTGGCTTTGCGCCCGAGGCGGAAGTGCATGCTATGAAGCTATTCCCCGGCGGCAGGTTCGACTCTTTGATCTCGGCAATAAAGTACGCCATTGATAACCAGCTAGACGTCGTGAACTGTAGCCTGGGAACGGCGGAGAGCTCGGAGATAGTTCAAAGCTGGATGGAACGAGCTCGGCAAGCAGGTGTTGCCGTAGTTGCCGCTGCCGGGAACTCGTCCGGGCCTGTTCAGTTTCCGGCAACCGCACCAGGCGTTCTGGCAGTTTCGGCGTTTGGAAGGGAGGGAGTTTATCCGAAGGATACTTATCATGCGCAAACAATGCCATCCGGCGTTGCGGGCTCCATTGGGGTAAACGGGATCTTTGCACCCAAGTTCACCTGTTACGGGCCGGAAATAGACGTCTGTGCGCCGGGAGTGGCGATCATCTCAAGCATCCCGGGTGGCGGCTACGCTGCGTGGGACGGAACGTCTATGGCGGCCCCACATATCACTGGACTAGTCGCTTTGCTGGCTGCCCATCATCCAGAGTTCTCCAGAAGAGATGCGCCCAGAAATTCAGCCAGGGTTGACAGGATGTTTCAGATAATTATTGGGAGCGCAGCACGAACTGGGTTGGCGCCTAAATACGCGGGGTCAGGAGTTCCCAACACAATCACAGCGCTCTCTGCTAACGCGACGATCACACCAGATGGTGGGTTCGACATCGAAAAACTCAGAGAGCTCATTGCAACGGTAGTCAGCGCCGCCACCGTCAGTCCGCAGCGACATGGCGCCGCCCTTATGTAAGGCGGCGTGGGTGGTCGAATCTACGCGTCGCTCGGCCGTTTTCCGACCGGGGTCAAGGAAGTTTTACCGGACTTGGCCCCCAATGCGCCCCTGACGCTACACCTATCGCGACTGGTATTGGGAAGATGGCCGCTGGCGAAAGCGCGCTGGCAGAAGAATGCCGTCACGGCGACTGCCGCGACCGATCATGGGGCTGATCTTCCTCGGCGTCGGCACGCTTGCCGCCACAGTCACCCAATTCGTCATCCAGAGCACGGCGGGCCTCCAGAGCACGGTAACGAACTGGATTGAGCCGCCGCCTAGTGTAATGGAAGGCCGGGCCTCTGTAATCGACGGCGATACCGTCGAAATCAAGGGCAAACGTATCCGTTTCAACGGCATTGATGCACCAGAGAGCCGACAGTATTGCAGCGACGGCAAGGGCTTCGAATATCCCTGTGGGCGCCGGGCCGCGCAAGCCTTAGACAAGTTCCTGGCAGCATCGCGTCCGCTGCGGTGCAGCTTTGTCGACCGTGATCGGTACGGGCGCCTTGTCGGGAATTGCGATCGCGCAGACGGTCGCAGCGTCCAACGCTGGCTTGTCGAGCAGGGCCTCGCATTAGACTGGCCTCGCTATTCGAACGGGGCATTCGCCGCCGAGCAAGTCTCAGCCAAGGCCGCGCATCGCGGCGTTTGGCAGGGCCGCTTCGATCAACCTTGGGATTGGCGCGCGACGAACGCCGACAAGGTCGAGACGATCCGCAACGAGGCTCTTCATGAAGCGCTCGGTTTGGCGCTCCACAGGTTGAACGTTGTATTGAGGGCAGAACCAAGTCGAAGCACGCTCCGGGTTTCCGCCGTCCGCCGTTGAATCCGTGAGTGGGCCGACCGTGTTAAGCTGTTCGAACCCCGAGCCGAGCCGATCGTGCGCCTCGGACTGCATTGGAGAGCGGAACCAAACGGTGTGTGGTCTCCACTTCCAAGGGCTCACACCCCGCCGACGGAGGATGCGATATTGGCACCCAAAACGAATTGAAACTTTGAGCCCCGTGGTGCGTTGGGCAATACCCAGAGCATCCCGTCGTGCGCTTGGATGATTGAACGACAGATCGATAGGCCCATTCCCATCCCGCGAGATTTGGTGGTGAAGAGCGGATCGAATATCCTCTGCAGGTCCTGCGGGTCGATCCCCATGCCGGTGTCAGCCACCGAAATCACTACACCCCCATCGTCGTGAGGATTTGAACTAACCGCGAGATCGCGTGGACCATCCACAGTGGTCATTGCCTCAATCGCATTCGTGATCAGATTGAGGAGCACCTGCTGCACCTGAATTCGATCTCCCATCACCCGCAGCGGCCGCGCGCTGCGCTCAACCTTGACCAATATCCGGTGACTTTTCAGATCGTCCTGAAGCAAAGCGATGGCTTCATCAATGAGTTTGTCGACGTCGAACGAAGCTCTGACGCGGTCATCCTTCCGGAAGGTCGCCCGGATGCTCTCGATCACGGCGGCCGCGCGATGCCCGTCAGCTGCGATCTTCGTAAACTCCGTTCTCGCCTTATCTAGATCGGGAACCGCGCGATCGAGCCAGCGTAAACCAGTGTCGGATCTCGTTATCATAGCAGCAAGGGGCTGCTTGACCTCGTGTGCAATCGTGGCGGCAACGGCGTCGCCGGTCATCAGTCGGGCATCGCGCTCGCGGCTTTGCGCATCAATAGCGCGCTGCAGCCTCATGCGCTCTTGATCCAGCATGGTGTTCGAACGAGCGAGGCCGTCATACAGTCGTGCCATCTCTGCAACCAATACCACCATTACGATGGTGGCTGTCACAAGCTGATAAAAATGGCCGGCATACCACGTAAGATTGTAGCGAGCGCTCAAGACGGAGCCCAAGCTTACTTCAAGCAGGAGCGCGCACAAAGCGACGGCGAGCCACAGGTCGAGCAAGGACCGCTGGCGCAGCCATAGCAACGAAAGTGCAATGCCGCCTAGCGCCAGGACCACCATCCCGCCGATGATGCGACGAAACAGACCGACAGGATGAACGTCTACATAGGTTAGTGGCAGCAGATCGTTATGCTGCGTAACGAACCAGAACAACCCAATGACGAGGGCAAGAACGCCCGCGACGCTCAAGCTGATGGCATGTCGCGTGAAGCGAACGTCCGCCACACGATCCGTGTTTTTGAGCAGGGCATAACCGATGATGGCAATGGGCAGCCCTGAATGCCAAAACCAGTAGAGCCAAACGGCGGATTGCATTCCCGAACCCAGGACGCCGGTGGGCGTGAACGCACCCGGGAAAGTCAGCGCATGTGCAACCACGATCAGGGCACTGAACAGGTAGCCGCTCGCAATCACCAGAAGTGACCACTGGCGCAAAATAGAGAACTGAGCAAACAGAAAAGCTGCGGTGACGCAGTCGCTGACAAACAGGGCGGCGGCAAGAGTCGGTACAATCGCGGTGATTTCCGGCAGCTTGATGGCCGAAAACGGCAATGTGCCGAGGAGGATGACGAGCAGGGCCAGCAGGAAAGCGCGCGCCGTGCGGCGCTGACCGGGAGTTGGGGGACGGACACAGACAATCGCCGTAGACAATGACATGGATGACCCCATTCGGGGCGTTGCCGCCGCGCACATGGTCGCGCGCCCAGTCCACGGGGCGCACGAGGGCAGAGTCTTTGTTGCCCAAACGCACTCGTTTGCCATTGCACACTGCGCCCCAATTGCAAGGAACACCATAGCTACTATCCATGACGGCAGCGGCTTGGCGGACTGTTCCGCCACCATGTATTCGGCGTACCAGTCGGGCCAGTTCTCGTCCCTCAGTGCACCGGTTCGCTTCTCGTGTTCGCCATGCGCGACCGCCGCACGCCACAACGCGGCTCTAAGCTCATGCGACGAGGTGACATGTCGGCGTCCACGTGACCGGGCGACCGCGCGTGGTAGTCTCCTGTAATAGCTAGGCGACGAATGGCACGGTCCATCCCGATGATCTCCATCGCCACATCGAGGCGCTAACGCGATCGCTCGAGAGTGGTCGCCAATCGACTTTGAGACGCGGCTTCGACGCTTGGACGGCGTGTATCGCTGGTTCCAGTTTCGAGGCAATCCGGCTCGGGACCGCGAGGGACGAATTGCCCGTTGGTACTGCCTTATGACTGTCGTTGACGACAGAAGGCGCCAAGAGGACGCGCTATAGCCATCGCGGCCGTCTTTTGGGCGGAGGCGAATAGGGATATTGAGAAAGGGAGGTATCGAAGGTTGACAAGCCAGCCCGTAGGGATTGGGCCTTTTGCGAGCTTGCCGGCCGCTCAGGACTCCTCAGACTTTGAGAGCCTTTTCGATACAGTCGATCAACGCCTCCGTTTTGAACGGCTTTCGGAGCAGGCATGTTGCGCCGTTTGCTGCCGCCTGATCGACGATGCCTAGGTTTGAACGTGCGGTGACCATAACCACAGGCACACCGCGCCGCCGCCCTGTAAGCAGCCGGGCAAGATCAAGTCCGCTCATGCCAGGCATGTGAATGTCAGCAATGACGCAGCTATAGGACGTGCCCGCTTCCCAGGCGATAAAGTCTTCCGCGGATGCAAATCCGCATGCCCCATATCCGAGCGAACTAAGGCTATCTACGAGAGCCATGCGGAATGATTCGTCATCATCGACTACCGCGATTAGGAACTTTCTTGACACATCATCCTGTCCACGGATTTGAGCTAAGGCGAATAGCAGGATCGCCATTTCTGGCATGTGATGTCGCTATAAGCAACCTATACGGGAGTGTTACTCCGCGCCTACGGCCGGCGCCTGGGGTTGATCACGTCCGCGATCCGAACCAAGTCCGCCAAGGTCCTCGCGCCCATCTTCCGCATGGCCGCGCCACGATGAATTTTGGCGGTGATCTCGCTGATTCCGAGGTCGCCGGCCACCTGCTTGTTCATCTTTCCGTCTGTGACCAGTAGCATTACCTGCTTCTCCCGTGCCGAGAGTGTTTCAAATCGCTCCCGCACTTTCGAAACATCACCATCGAGGGCGCGCTGCTGCCGCCCGCGCTCTATGGCAGCGAACACGGCATCGAGCATGTCCTGATCCTTGAATGGCTTGGGGAGAAAGTCCACTGCACCGCGCTTCATGGCGCGAACTGACATGGGAATATCGCCATATCCGGTCATCATCACGACCGGCAGATGAACACCCGTCCGTGACAGCTGCGCCTGAAAATCGAGCCCGTTCATGTCAGGCAAACGGATATCGATGATAAGACAGCCCGGAGAATCCGGAACGGGCGTGTCGAGGAAATCCTGTGCGGTTGCATAAGTCCGCGTTTCGAGCCCTATCGAAAGGAACAGGTCCTGCAACGCTTCTCGCATCGACGCGTCATCGTCGACCACGTGAACAATGGATTTCTCGTCCGAGGGGAGCGGCATTGCTAAGCATGCCAGAACTCTGAGCGTGCATCAAACGAAAGTGTGACGGAGTCGATTCATTCTTTTATGCGGAGCGCCGCCTCCCGGCCCCCGGGCTCCCGACCGCGGTGACGGCGCCAGCAACGATCTGCGCCACCCGCGCGGGATTTATTCTTGAGTTGCCTGAGGCCCCAAGTTTCGCCCGCGTAAAGCCTCAAGAACACTCAAGGTTTGCATCGATGCTCTCGCAGCGAGTTTGCGTCATGGCGCGACAGAAAGCGGCGATCTGTATTATCCAATTCATACTTTGATATGAGCATGCCCTTCCGAGCGTTGGATAGTCAATCCGGCGCAGAAACCTAGGATACCAGCACTTGAAGAGGGCCCTAATGAGTCACTAGTGAACTGCAACTCGGCGTTGCGGTAGCTCTGCGGCCAGGGCTGCAACTTCGTCAACCTTTGATCTCCCCGCCACCTTGCCGAACGCCGAACTAAGGAGCCTCGCAGTGGATTACCTTTCCGAACCTACGCGGCGAAACGTCCTCGCGAATAAGGCAGCCGCCAGCGCTCTCGGCCTTGCTCCCAAGGCAGCCAAACGCACCGCCGACGCCCGGTCAGGCGCGGCTCAGGGAAACAACGCGATTCCTCCCTTACGCATCAACCTTTCAGAAGGGACCCTTGTAGATTTGCGTCGGCGCCTGGCGACGACCCGCTCGCCCCGGGGGGAGGCTGTCGGCATGCAGTTGGCGAAAACTGCTGACGCTAGGCCATCCATGTCGCAAGACAAACCGGTCGTGTTCGTGGTCGACGACGACCGATCCGTCCGCGAATCCTTGGAATCGCTCATCCACTCTGCGGGCTGGTGCCCGAAAGTTTTCGAGTGCGCTCTGGCATTCTTCTCTCTCCCGCGACCTAGTGTTCCGAACTGCTTGATCCTGGACGTCAATCTTCCAGATATCAGCGGGCTTGATTTGCAAAGTCTAGTCTCTGTCGAGCGGATAACGCCAATAGTCTTCGTCACGGCATTTGGCGATGTGGCTATGACTGTTAAGGCGATGAAAGCAGGCGCTGTTGAGTTCCTTATGAAACCATTCCACACCGAAGTGCTGTTGGCCGCCGTCGAGGAGGCGCTGGAGCGCAGCAGAACCGCGCTCGAGTTCGATTTGGAGGTGCGTGCTCTGCAAGATCGCCACGGATCGCTGAGTTGCCGCGAGCAGGAGGTCATGGCGCTGGTCGTCTCCGGGTTGCTGAATAAGCAGGTCGCATTTGAGCTGGGCATCAGCGAGATCACAGTGAAGGCCCACAGGGGCAGGGTAATGCGCAAGATGGAAGCGAAATCTCTTCCCGACCTAGTGAACATGGCCGCGAGGCTCGGCCTCGTGCACTGACGAGCCGTCGGCCAGGAGGCCGCTAGGAAAGAAGCTGGCGATTGGGCTGATTTGAGCGAGCCGGCGGTTGTCGCCAGCGGCAACGATCGGCAACCGCTCGGTCAGAAGTCAGGATTTCCTTGCTGCGAATTAGCCTTCTACGGGAGCGCTGCACAGACCCAGAACGGCGATGTGACATCGTGCGCGCGTCGCCTGTTGCACCCGACTAAGCGGATTGTGGACAGGAGTTCGCATCATGATACTGTGGTCTCTCATCACGCAGCCGGCGTCAGCCTTTCGCGAATTCGTAGCACCTCGCTACCGGCCCGAGCTCCACTACATGCGCGGCCCCGGTCCAGCCTACGCGCGCCGCGCGGTCATGGTCGGGGCGAGAAACTGTATAGTCGACTGTCACCTCTGGCCGCTCTGCCGTTGTCATATGAGCTGCGTCATTGACGACCGCACCAAGCCCGCACCCAGCGGCGTGTTCGCAGGCATGACGCTGCTGGCCGTGGTCGCCGCCGCACTAGTCACCGCTGCACTGGTTGGCGTATGGGTGTTCCTCATGACATCCGATGCGATGGCGCATGACGCGTTGCCAACCGCTGCGCAGCCGCGGGGGTGGTCCTATCCCTTTTCCTGTTGCTCCGGCTACGATTGCCGAGAAGTCGCTGATAATGCGATCGGAGAGCGGCCTGAAGGCTACGTCATCAAGGGGACGGGCGAACTGATCACTTACGCAGACAGCCGCATCAAGGACAGTCCCGATGGCGTATTTCATTGGTGTTCGATGGCCGGCGCGAATGACGGGCACACCATCTGCCTTTTTGTACCGCCGCGTGGATTCTGATTTCGCAACGGATCCCCCCGATCTAATTGCGTGCTATAATGGATCCGAAGGACCTGTCGCGTGCCGCCGCCGACGTCGCGCCGGGCGCCAGGGAAACGCTCAATGTCTGGCGCAACGGCAAGGCCATGCAGATTTCCGCCGCTGTCGGACGCAACAGCGATGATGCGAAGACCCCCTCGGCAGAAGGCAATGGCGGCAAGTCCCCTCGCCCAAAATTCCTGTCGCCCGCCGGGATATCTTCGAGAACACTGGCCGCGGTCGATTTCGACCCGCAGCAACGGATCGTGTCGATGGTAACCCGCGGCTTCTTTTCAGGACGAAAACCTCCGACGGATGCGGATGGGCGCATTCCGGCCGGACAGTATCTCGAGCAAGGCTTCCCCGTTCTGTCAGCCGGGCCGACGCCGCGCGTGCGCACCGAGGACTGGTCGTTCACGCTCAAGCACGGACCGCGGCCGGTCAAGAAATGGACCTGGGCCGAGTTCAACGCGCTGCCGCTGAGCAGGATGACGCGTGACATCCATTGCGTGACGGCATGGACCAAGTTCGACACGTCATGGCAAGGCGTGCTGATCGATGATATCCTTGCCGATGCCGGCATCGCGCCGCCGACCGCCTTCACGCTGGCACATTCGTTCGACGGCTACGCCACCAATGTGCCGGCGAAGGACCTTGTCGCCGGCAAGGCGATGGTGGCGCTGCTCTATGAAGGCAAACCAATCACGCCGGACCATGGCGGACCGGCGCGGCTGCTGGTGCCGCATCTCTATTTCTGGAAGTCGGCCAAATGGCTGAACGGGCTGCAGTTCACCGAGCACGACGAGCCGGGCTTCTGGGAATTGCGCGGCTACCACATCTATGGCGACCCGTGGCGCGAGCAGCGCTACACGGACGATCCATGAGCGAGGCAGCGGCGACGCAATCGCCCTGGCAGATGGCGAAGATCATTCGCATCGAAAAGCGCACGCCGCGCGTCACCAGTTTCTTCTTCAAGCTGTCGCGACCCTTTGCCCATCAGGCCGGGCAACATGTCGATGTCAGGCTGACGGCGCCGGACGGCTATCAGGCGCGCCGCTCCTATTCGATCGCCTCCGCACCCGAGAGCGGCGGGACGGTCGAGTTGGCGATCGAACGGCTCGAAGACGGCGGGGTCTCGCCCTTCTTCCACGAGGTGGCAGCGGTCGGCGACGAAATCGAGCTGCGCGGTCCGCTCGGCGGCCACTTCGTCTGGTCCGACAGCGATGGCGGGCCGATCATCCTGGTCGGAGGTGGTTCCGGCGTGGTACCGCTGATGGCGATGGTGCGCCACCGCACGGCGCGCAAATCCTTCGTGCCGGTCGCGTTGGTGTTTTCGGCGCGGATCTGGGACGAGGTGATCTTTCGCGACGAGCTGATCAAGCTCGACGACCGCCGCGACGGCTTTGACCTGGTGCTGACGCTGACGCGCGAGCCGGCTCAGCGCCCCGATGACTATTCGCGGCGGATCGACGCCCAGATGATGATGCAATCCATGTCGCGGCTGCCCGAGCCGCCGAAGCTCGCCATCGTCTGCGGCTGGAACGCCTTCGTCTCGGCCGCCGCCCAGGCGCTGATCGACGCCGACGTCCCGGCCGGCCTCATCCGCACCGAGCGCTACGGGGTGTGAGCGGCCTGTCTATCAGGCTTCGATCTCGAGCGCCGACAGCGGCTTCGAGCAGCAGGCGAGGATAAAGCCGTCATCGATCTCCTGATCGAGGATGCCGCCATTGTGGGTCATCTCCACGTGCCGGAGACCTTTTTCACCTTGCAGGTTCCGCACAGGCCAAATTCGCAGGCCGCGGGAATCCTGACCCCGAAGCGCCGTCTGCAGCACGGTCTGCCCGGCAACGCATCCAGCGTCGACATCCGAAAGCGCAACCACAAGCAATGCACAACCCTGCAGTTTGCAAGCCGCCACGGGAGTCGCCTGCTTTCGAAAGAATCCGGGGATGTGCATTTGTAGGAACCCGCCAATCACGCGCCTCGACCTGGGGTCCCACAAGCCACAGTCCGCCCCTGCCGCCGACTAACCCCGGCGGGCGGGTATCGGCCATCGGCCGCCTGGCCGCGTCGCGCCCACCCTTGGCTACAGACGGCTGGAACGTAGAGTCAGCTACGCCACGGTTCACCTTCGGGAGCGCCTCGGCGGAGTTTGTCGGGGAGCAATTCCCCTTGGGGAGTGAACTCGAGCGATCCTGAATTTATGCAAAAACGCTCCCCGGCCGGCGGGGGGCCGTCTGGGAAGACGTGGCCTTGGTGCGCGCCACAACGGGCGCAAACGATTTCCGTTCTGACCATGCCGTAGCTGGTGTCGCGGATGTCACGCAGATGTTCTTCAGCGAAGGACGCGGTAAAGCTCGGCCAGCCGGTGCCACTTTCAAATTTGGTGCCGCCTTTGAACAACGGCAGTCCGCACAAGCGGCAGGTATATACCCCCTCCCGCTTCTCAGTGAGAAAGACACCGCAGAACGGCGCTTCCTCGCCATGCTCGAGTAGCAAATGTCGCTCTTTGTCGCTGAGGTCTGCCGCCAACTCCCGCAACTGTTCCTGGGTGGGGGGTGTCAAATCGAATTGCACTTCGATGATATCGTTCATCGTCGATCGCCTCACAGCTCAACCGCGACTGCTGGACACCCGCAAAGGCTGCGGGGCCGGGCCGACGCGACATCCAGACGTCACATTGTTGCATCATGACGATGCTCACTACCTAGATCGCCGTTATTGACTTGGACGGCGCCACTTTGGCGCCGTCCAATCACTCGATCTCAATGCAGCGACCGGACGCTATTCTGAGTTCATTGGTGAACAGCTCCGGCTTTCGCGGTCTCCGCCGGGCAGACTTGACCGGGTTCAGAGGAGCTTGGTCGCAACGTTGATGTTGCCGTGCGTCGCCTTGGAGTACGGACAAATGCTGTGTGCCGCACCGAGCAGCTCGCGCGCAACCTGAGGGTCGACGCCCGGCACGCTGACGTTGAGGCGCGCCCGCAGGAAGTAGGAGCCGGCGTCTGAGTTCAAATCGATCTCTGCATCGACCGCGGTACCCGCCGGAAGCTTGATGTTTCTCTGGGAGGCTGCGACCTCGAGCGCTCCCATGTAGCAGGCCGACCAGGCGGCACCGAACAGGTTTTCGGCGGCCGGGTGCGGCTGCTTCAGCTTGATGTCCAGCTGGCCGTCGCTGCTGCGGGCTCCGCCATCGCGACCGCTAGTATTGTGGGTCTTGCCAGTGAAGAGAAGTTTCTCAGTCATATCGAAATCCTTTCTCCTATCGTTCCAGCATGCCGATGAACGGACCCGCTGCCCGGCACATGGTGCTGCGAAGCCCTGCGCCCCAGCCAGTATCGGTCGGGTTGCCCTGTCGAAGATAGCTCGTCGCTTTCCTCAGGATGAATGGCTCCGCATTCATGGGAGTCCTTGTCATGGCGTAGTCTCCTGTCCGGCGCTCTAACGCCGGATAATTCGAGGTTTGACACCCGGAGACTACGCCAACTCCCAAATGCAACCACTCCCGCGACGGCACCGTTTCCGGGGCATTAGCGGAAAGCCGGTCTCCCTATTTTGCAGGAGGCACAGTGAACGGTACCGTCACAGATTGTCCGGCGAAGACGTTGTGGTTAGCGTCGACCAACTCGATCTTCACCTTGTGATCGCCGGGCGAAAACCCTGCAATGTCGACAGTATTGGTGTTACCCGAATCCGCCCACAAGAATTCGTGGTCGTCGACGGTTATATGCAGATGCCCGATGCGTGGAGATGCCTTGAGGGCGCCCTCCCCAAACACCGGCACGATGTGCACGTTCTCCGTCCGGTACTGGGCCTGAAAGAGGCCCTGGGCCAGTGGACCCGGAAGTGGTGGATCCACAATCAGTTTGGGTGCGGGTTCGTTCTCGATTGTTTCGAATGGTGAAGCACCGCGGACGTCCCTCGCGCTCTGGGCGAAGGCGCTCGTAGCGAGCACGGCTCCTGTCGCGACTGCGGCAAGCGTCGTGATGAGTAGGGTCATGGCATTGTGCCGAAGCCGGCGCAATTCGGTCAGTTCCGACTCGGGAATGTTGACGCAGAAGGGGCGGATTGCGTCGCCGACCCCGGCGTGAGCCTTGGTGGCATGTAGTTTGCACCGCGTGGGCGATAGTGATGCTGCTAACATGACGTCCTCCTATCTCTATCCGATCATTCGGATGTGAGAGAAGGATCGACCGTCGGCAACATTAACTCTATTGCACTATGGTATCGGCAATAATTGCACTATGGTATCGGCAATACCTTTGGATTGGTTCGCTCGCAAATCATTCAGAAACTCAAAAGAAATTGCGGGATTTACAATCCATAACTACATGATTTACATCGCCGAAACCAATGGAGCGACCGCGGGTGTTACCCTACGGCCTTCGCGCACGTCCCGAGGCACCCCTCGCGGCTCCAATCACATGGAATTAGATGGAAGTGATAGCCAGACCGTCACATTGGCATATTGGCGACGCGGCCGGGCTTGCTGAAAGCACGCGTGCCATAGGTGGAGAAGGTTGGATCCCAGTACCTCTTCCTCCGCCAACGCACCTTGCCCCAACTTTCTCTGCCGCGGCTCGATGGCGCACGAACCGCGCAGAACCGCGGGGCTTTTCAATTTAAGCGGCCAACCGCGCTGCCGGCCTCCCGGGCTGAATGGCTCTGGCTCAACGTTCTCCGAAGCTCTCAACTTCGCACTTTGGTTCTCAGCTCTAATCCAAACAATTTCAACTATTTGCAGTGCACCAGCAGCCTGATGGTTGGGCGAACTCTCACTAGGCGAATGCATTTAAGAAACTTCTTCGCGACCGCAGTTGAATGACCGTTTCGCCGGTCCCGGCCCAAACGCGACGTCTGAGTAGTGGCTCGGCGATGACCGCCCTTTCGGCGTAACCCTCGTCAGTTGAATGCAATGCATGAAGTGCTTCGCCAACGACTCGACTCGCGATCGCTTTCGCCACATCATGTTCACGGGGGGGCGCTTGGGGGGATGGCATTTCGATTTGGAAAATCTGTAAGGATTGCGCCAGGAGTCCGGATAGATCTCAGCGCGAAAGGTGCCAGCGTTCGGGTTGGACCGAAAGGGCTCGGGTATACAATTAGCACAACAGGCAAAAAGCGCCTTAATGCGAGCATCGCCGGCACCGGTCTTTCGTATTCGAAGGGTGGTTCTTCGAAGCGGCAGTCAGCGCATGGCGCGGCATCCCAACGTGATGCTTCTCAAACCAAGCCGTCTTCGAAGGGCCCTATCGCGCTTCTGCTACTTGCCATTGGTGCTGGACTGGTCTGGTGCGGCGCGCCGTCCAACGAAACCAAGATTGCCAGTGGGCGCTCCCCCGACGAACGGGTCGGAACAGCCGAACCTAAAACTCGCGAACGCAGAACCGGACCCGGGGGCCTCCCAGGTTACAGAAGCTTATGCAGGGCCTGCCTCTTCCGTTGAAAAGACACTTTATAGCACCGCAAATGTTCGCCTACGGACATCCCCGTCGGCTGAGTCGGCGATTGTGCTCACCGTCCCAGTTGGATCTGCAGTATTGTCGTCAAGGCGCGAAGGGCCTTGGCACCACGTTTCATACGGGAACTATTCGGGCTGGATTCTAGCGATTATCTCGCGAAGCCGCGTCCTGAACCAGCGGCAACTACTTCGCCGATAGCACCGCAGGTCCCAGGCGCACTGTCAACTTCAGACAACACCATCTCAGGCCGCGCCATCATCGTCGACGGAGACACGATCGACATCTCCGGCACAAGAGTGCGGTTCAATGGCATCGATGCGCCTGAGAGCGCTCAGCTCTGCCAGAACGCCAAGGGTAAGAATTACCGCTGCGGCCAGTCAGCCGCGAAAGCGCTTCATGCTTGGCTGGCGAAGTCCCGGCCCGTGACTTGCACATTTGTAGAGTGGGATCGCTACGGCCGCTTCGTAGGCGACTGCTATCGTTCCGATGGCGCGGCAGTGGCCGCATGGCTGGTCAGCGCTGGGCACGCAATGGACTGGCCGCAGCATTCGGGTGGCGCCTACGCGAGCTATCAGAACGAAGCTCGGCCGGCGAAGCGCGGAATCTGGCAAGGCGAGTTTCAGCCTCCGTGGGAATGGCGTGCCGCGCAGCAGGCCCCTAAGCGCGAAACCACGAATCCAGTTCGACTGCTCTCCGGCTCATGCGACATCAAGGGCAACATCAGCAACAAGGACGTTCGCATGAACACCTCCCCGGCCAGCGTTTCTATGACGAGACAGTGATCAGCCCTGCCAAGGGTGAGCGAATGTTCTGTTCGGAAGACGAGGCGCGCGCGGCTGGTTGGCGCCGGTCGAAAAGATGACTATAGCTCCAACTTCGTTGGACGTCGTACAGTCCGAGGAGCCGCTGCAGGTCGATTCAAGCGTGGCTGGTTCTGGCGCAAAGCTGCCGTCCGGCCGGGCGCCACGTTCTGAACCAGCAGACAGTCGACGACTCTGAGGGATAACCGATAGTGTGAAATTAGTTTTTCACACTGAACCTCTCCTCCCGGGCGGGTTTGCAAACGACAGTTTTTACGCTAGGCGCAATAGCGCCGGGTCGTCGGCGACGTAGCGGCTGCTGACCGTGGTTACACGCCCGAATGGACACGCGAGAGCAAAGCCTTCCTAGCTGCCCTCGGTGCCCCGCTGTGTGCGTGTGGATGCGGCAGGCAAGCCAACATAGTCGACCACAAGGTAGCGCCGAAGGGCAACATGACCTTGTTCTGGGACCGCGCCAATTGGCAGCCGTACAATCGTGGCTGCAACAGCAGGAAGAATATCAGGTCCGTGGGACGGGTTTGGAAACCCTAGCAATTAGCGTCTGGACATGAGCAAGATGTCATGCACACGTCTTTCCCGCCTTTTTTATAGTTATAGCAAATCCTCTCGGAGCTACTGCATTTACCAGCAGAAGCATTTTCTTGCCCACAGGAACTTGATCCATTACAATCTTCGAAATCTTCATCAAGCGCAATAATGATCGGTTGGGTTGCTGGCGCAACCGACATTGGTATGCGCTGCGTGACTGGCCATGTTTTCTCCTCGTGGATCACTTCAACTGAAGAAAAAGCTACAGCAACACTGACACATGTTCCGAATACGACAGCAAGTGAAGCTAGTGCGAACCGCATGGTGTTTCCCTCACATAGTATTTCTATTAGCGAATTCGAATGTATCACCGAGCGTGTATTTGCACAATGATCGTTTTGTTTTCCGCGGCAGGTCGGCAATTTTTTGCCACCTACGGCAGACCACGCGTGCCCCACAATTCGCAATAATCCCAGTCGATCGGGATCAATCCCGCCTCGCGCTTGAGGAGATGACCGGCATTATTCGGGCGCATCCCCGCCTTTGATGAAGCCTTCCAGATTCAGGACACGAAGAACCGCATCATGCATAAGAAAAGCGGTGCATTCTATCGGGCCATGTCCGCTGATGCCGCCACCGCTCACGGACGCACGCCCGTATTCGCGCTCGTGGACGAGCTTCATGCCTGGAAAAAGCGCGACCTTTGGGACGCCGGCGAACCAGACCGCCATTGGCGACGGGCTGCTGCGCCGCCGAGTTCCAGTCCAGATAGTCCTGCCGGTCTAAGTCAAACCAGGCATATGGCCCAAAGGCGGTAGCCTCAATTATCCAATCCCGGTGAGGGGTGTGTAGCGGCTTTCCCTCCGCATCCACCGGAGGAATGCGTCGCACAATTACACTGCGCTGGTCGTCCGATAAAGGGAAATAGAGTTCTGCCCCCGCATCTACATCGTCGAAACCTTGGGCATATGATAGCCCACTAGCCGCGACAGCGATTGGCGTCGCCGCTACACCGCCGAGAACCCTCGACGAGTGATTTCAACTCTCTTGCCGCCTACTCCAGTCCCCCGACGCATCGCCCACCCCTAGGCCATGTTAGAAGAACAGCATCTTCCAACCCGTCTATTTTCCGATGCTACTCATATGAGATGCCAAGATGCAATATTACCGACAGATAATTATTGTCGATCCAACAATTTTTCTGGGCAAGGACTTCGCCAACACGTGGGTCGCGGGTCAGTATCGCGACGGGTGCGCAACGGGCAACACGGCGGCAACTACAGCGACGTCGCTTAGTCTTGCCAATTCAAGCTCCACCCGTCGACGGGCTAATCGCAGCGGTCTGTTAACCTTTAAATCTAGAACGTGCGTCTACCAGGCGATGTGGTGCCGGGGAGAACTCCTTCACTCGGCGTGCTATTTGGCGCTATACTTGATCAAATTTCAATTCCAGAGGGGGTCGTCCTGACCACAATCCACAGGTATATTAGTGATATGTAAGATGCGCGTCCGGAACACAAATGTCACGCCGTCGCGATCAATTGCGTAAGATGGAGATCACTATGATGAAGATCCGAAGATTGATGATCGGTCTGGCATGCTTAGCGACGGGACTTTGGCCTGCAGCCTCGCTTGGCGGATGTATGGATACCGATAACGCGTTTTGGTCAAGCAGCTCCGACCAGGCAACCAGAGACACACTGTTCCAGCTGATGCGATGCCCGCTCGACAGCGATGCGATAACAGCTAGCCAGATTGATCAAGTGGCCTGCAACTGGTTCGTTGCTGAGGGGCTCAAGCAGTTGAACGACGTAAATGACTTCACAATAGACACGAATGGCCACTGGCTAACCGCCAATGAGATCGCAGACTATGTTCGTGCTCATACGGACACCTGGTCGACCCTCGGCTTGGCAAACGACCAATCTGTCTTGCAAAATGCAGTTGCAGGTGCGGCGAACGGGCAGGCGGTGATCGCAGTGATGAGGGGGGATCCGCACGGTCACGTCGCAACCGTGCTGGGCGGGGACCTAAAGCCCTCGACAACTTGGAAGGATGCTTCTGGTCAGCCGCTGAAGGTCCCCAACTCTGCAGCCTTCAGCCTAAACCATGTCGACAAAGCTTATGTAGGCTGTCGTCTGTCCGCGGCATTCAGCGACCCTTCAGAGGTCGAAATCTTCTGGAGGCTGAAGTAGTAGAACCAGAGGTGCTCTGCGACGCTGTGAATTGAAAGATGTGAGCGGCGATGTAAAACTATACCAGCAGAAACATATCGGCAATAAGAAGGGACGCTATCCATGGATAAGATCGTTAGCATACCGCTAGTGACTGTTCTTTTGTGCCTAGGGTCAACAGCGAAATCAATTGCCGATTACTCGGTATTTCGTGGCAATATCGGCACAGGCACTTGCCTGGTGAGGGACGCAGAGTCGGCGGGGCCACAATACCCGGAAGTTCTGGCAACTAAGCCAACTGTGGAGGAGGCGTGTT
The DNA here is from genome assembly GCF_055811135.1 of Mesorhizobium sp. WSM4817. NCBI lineage: Bacteria > Pseudomonadati > Pseudomonadota > Alphaproteobacteria > Hyphomicrobiales > Phyllobacteriaceae > Mesorhizobium > Mesorhizobium sp. WSM4817. Next base: position 93,220 of record NZ_JBVVQQ010000024.1, read on the forward strand.
CGGCGGCGAAATCTTTTAAGACTGACAATGCCGGAGAACAGAAGAAATGCTATACCTATGTGGACGATACCGTGGCGACTTGCCTGGTAAAGGGGGTGACGTTGAGCCCGTAGAATGCTGCGGCATAACGATACTGAACCCTGACCTAACTTAGCCGCACACAGCGGGCTTTTCCACCGGCGACCATGGCGCGACGTTTAATCAGCCACAATGTCAAGACGACATGGCCACCAAGCGCGGCTTGAGGCGTATCTGGTCCGGATCGTCGAGATGGAGCCCCGACAGGTGATCTTTCCAGAAGCTCTGCACCCGGTCGCTTTGGGTGGTGAGTCGAGCAACGTTTCGGTAGAGGCCGGTCGTCCTGCGCGTGATTGTGGCAGCGAGGGCGCGTCAGTACTCGTCGGCCCGCATGATCGTCATCACCCGCGATGTGACGTTCCGGTCGGAGGGGTCGGAGGAATGGCAACGGCGGGTTAGGTCGTAGTAGTCGATCTTCCAGATGATCTTGATATCGCTGACCGTCATAACCGCGCAATCGTGCTCGCCGTAGGGATCGTTCTCGGGAGTGAAACCATCGAACATGGTGATGGTCGAGATGATATCCCTGATCGTCGAGGGATCGAGGGCTGCTATGCCGGCGGTGATGACGATGGTCCCCCCGAGGCGCCGAATCCTCAGGTCGTCGTTCAGCAGTCTGGTCTTGAGGACGGTCTCGTCGAGAGCCAGAGTGATGTCATTGGCTTCCCCGAAGAGCATGTCTGGTTTCTCGTTCGTCATGGTCTTTCCTCTTTCTTGGATACGAGTGGTCCTATCTGGCCGGCCCATTGCCGGTCAGTTCCGCGTTCAAGTTCCTGTTTGGAGTCATTAGCCCACGTCAGACGCAATCATTCAGCCGCCGGCTTATCAGCCGGAGAAAGCTCCAGGACGTCATCACGCGTGACGTCCCGGGTGTTTCCCCTCCGATTAGGACCAGGATATAGGACAATATTCCTATTTTCAAGCCAACAACGAACCAAGGCAGGCCGAAATTGGCAGTCGTCAATTGACGATCGACGGTCCGCGGGTCCCGGGGATGGGGTTTAACCGCCTGCCCCTATCCTGCTGTTGCCGTGCTCACCGGCTGGCTCGTTCAGTAGCAAGGCACGCCCTCGGTGTGAAACCGTGATTTCACACCGACTTCCCTCCTCCGGTTTGCTCTGACGTAAACGATGGCAGTTAGTCCAACAGAACCCGTCGTCTGCTGCGCAGCGGATGACTGAGTTGGGGCCGGAAGCCGACCGTCATCTTCTGGCGTCCAAACGCGATAGCGGACAATAACCTAGTCAGCCTGACCCTATCAGAGCTTGTAGCAAGGTCTTCTCCCGAAACTCACCGCAGCCGCACGAGGCTAAAGTCGAGTGGCGTCCGGGCGAGTTTGTTCCGCGCGTCGGCTTCGTCATCACCAACCTGGTCGCCGTGACGAGGATGCTGTTCGCCGAGATCCTGCGGCTGATCGCCGAACTGCGGCGACCTCCTGATCCTGTGCCGACATGAACGGCCTGCAGTATGAGTTTGATTGAAGGCACCGCAGGGATGTGCATTGGTGAGGACAAAATCGCCGTTTCCGGCCTGCGCCGCGGCCTATTTTACTGGCGTCTGGACCATCCTGCCGCTCGCAGCGAAGTTCAAGCTTGCCAAGGCCCGTCCCTAGGTGTCAATCTTGGCCCGAAGAGCCGGTCGGGTAAAACGTCCTCGACACTGCGGCAAATACCATTTGCTGAGGATACATGCTGAGATTGCTTTGGATTGGAGCCATCTCAATTGGAGCGCTGGGAGGCTTCTCAATCGGTCTGCTCATAGGAATGTCAAATGCACCAATCGCGGGTGTTGTGGTTACATCTATTCTTTCAGGTGTTCCTGCCGTCCTTACATTGTCCAAGAACCGTTCAGCAATTTCACATCAATCTTTAGCTCGGATTTACGTTTCGATTGCGGCTCTATTTTTGACACTTCCCATTGGCTTGGCTGCCGGAATTCATACGCGAAAGTCAAATTGGTACCAAGGCTCGCCGTACGCACAGGAAAAATCTGATCTCGTTATCGCTGGTTTCACCGCAGCGGATGCGCTGGCCTTGATACGAGCCCGACTTGAGAAGGGGAACTATGAACCCGGATCCCCCAGCATTCACTTTAAAACGCTATCCAAGCAAACGTGTAGCGCGTTCGAACCGGCACGTTACGGTGCGGATATCGAGGCTGGCTATCGACAATCCGATGCTTCCCCGTGGAAGGAGTATGCATCGTGGTCAATGAAGTTTCGGCAGAAGCTAACCAATTTGGATGAAGCAAATCAAGAAAAAGCCGTCGCAGCGTTCCTCACTACGTTGTGGGAAAAATCATGCCAATCAGACGAATCGTAACACTCGCGAGCATTGTATGTTGCCTAGGCGTTTCGGAAAGCATCACAACGCATGCGGATCAGAGTACTATTTTGCCTCAAGAAATGTCGGAGTTGGCGGCATCCGTCGTTCGAATCGAAGTGGTCCGCGACGGAAATCTTTTAACGAGAGGAAGCGGTTTCGTTTGGCGCGATACAAGCACGGTCGTGACCGCATTGCATGTGGTCGCATGCACGAAAGGCGCAAACGCGATCAGAGTTTTCTATCCACAAAGGCAAGAAGTTGGATACTCGTCCGCGGAGGTCATCTCAGTATCCACCACGCATGATCTTGCAATTATTAAGCTAAGCGATCCAAAGACGGACGTAAAAGTTCTAGAAGTTGCTACGGCGGAAAACCTAACGGATGGCACGACAAGAAACCTCATCGTAGCGGGATATCCCGCCGGTTCAGCTAACCTTCAAGGTCATGACCTGAAGCAGCTTCCGATCTATTCGAACACTCTCAATGCCCTGCTAGATAGCGAAACCAAAGCACTGCTTAAAAACGGTTCTCCAAGCCTAGATACAGAAATTATCGTTGTGCAGGGCGGCCTGCAGCCCGGGTATTCCGGCGCCCCTGTTTTCTTCCACGGAAAAGTTGTTGGAATAGGTGACGGCGGGCTAGGAGGAGGCACACGCAACATCGGGTGGCTCATGCCTGCTGCGGCTCTGAGTAAGATAGTCGAGCCACCAACGTCTGCTTCTAACCAATGTGGAATCTTGTCCAAAGCGTATTTCGATTTTTATGAGCCCTCCCCTCAGCATGAGATTATTCTCTCGAAATTAAGCGCGTCAGTTTGGACTACTTTCGACGGGCTCAATCCACCATTCACGGAATACACAAAGAGAATGATTGGCCTTTATCGCGATGCGGTAAGGGCAAAAGACCTCCAAAAACTAAGTAAAGAATTCGATGAGCAAGCGCAGTATGGAATCTATCCAATCAGTCAAGACTCGCCCACACGATTCCAGACATCTCCCAAATCTGCCAAAAATAATGAGTATGTCGATCACGCTTTCCTCAGCACGCTAGGCTATTCGTTTGCCTGTTATTCTCCATTGCGCCTTCTACAAAGACTTGGTGAAACAGGCTCTGTATCAGAACCTGATTTGCAATTTTCGACGACAGTTCGCGCAAATATCGATTCGTCCTCAAGTACGAATGTCCGTCTCCGTGCCCACATCGACGGAGCGGAGATTGAAATTGCTCAGACTGGAAATCTCGTTGGTAAATCGGCAACTTTGCGAAATGGCGTAAACAGCGCTCGTATGCTCGAAGGCGGTGGGTGTTTAGTCCATCCGACTTACAGCTTGCCGCAGGGAGCCGACGGCCTGAAGCCTCAAATCGATGCTCTTCTCGAAAAGGCGGAACTCGTACTTGAGTGGGAGCCTGGAGCTGGAGCCACCATGAAATCAAGCAAGATGAGCTTAACCCCGATTGGAAAACTTAAAGAAAAACGGCACGCGCTTATCGTTAGATTTCCTCGTGTGGTGGCAGAATGAGCATATCGCTATTTATTCAATCTGTGGGCCTAGTCCTGGCAATTGTTGTTTCGACGCTTCACACAAATGCTGCGGCATGCCCTCTGGATTCTGCCGGGTCGAAATACATGTACTACGCAGCCGATCCGATGGAGCTAGCAGGCTGCCGTGACCAAAATGGTCGTCTGAAAGACATCTCAATTGAACACAACGCCCTCGGCCCAGCCGTAATGGCGAATTCTAACAAGGAGCTGGCGATCTCGACGGCCGCCATACTACCCCGGAACGATAATGTGTTCTTCGACGGTTTGGCTACGACGACATATGACACGTCGTTTTTTTCGTCGTACTGCGACGTGTTTGGTCAACCGTTCAAAGTTAACAACGCTTGCAACGATCAAACGTTAGCCAATGCGAAACCTCTTCCGCGCATTCCGAGTTCAATACTGCTGACAAATGTTGAGCTCCCACGCGTGTTTGAGGCGAAGGATGTCATAGTGGATGGCGCTTTCGCCTTTCGAGATACTGCGTTGCTAATGGAAACTTGGTTTCGCGTTCGGAACTGCGTGGTTATCGGTGACCTTAGCTTTCAGAAACTCTCCGCAAACCGCCTGCACATTGTCTTATCTAGCTGCGTGATATTCGGCAACATAACGGTTGACAACACGAGTGGGTTGGATCTTTCTATTTCCGATAGCGTAGTAGAAGGTGATATCCGAATCGCTGCCAGTAAGGATTTTGGTCTTTACTTACAAACCGTCAACGTCAATGGTAGCCTACTTTTTGATAGGATAGATATAACCGATGAGTATTTTATGGATACTGTCAAGATCAACTCGGACATTAAGTGGACATTCCTTAATCAGAGCAATTTGGCAGAGGAAAAGTACACATCGGGTGTTTCCGTCTTGGGCACGGTAACAATTTCGAACAGTGCACTTGCTGGATCGCACTCGAGTTGGCCCGATGCCATCGCAAATGGAAATCTTTCAAGTGTAATTTTTGACAATTAGTATAGAGCATTCGCGCCCGGCATTTCGGGCTCTCCGAATTCGCGGTAGGCAATCACGAAGCATAGTAGTACTTTGGATCCCGCGCTGAAGGCCTCCTGTCCGTCCGTCGTCGGGGTTTCTTGGATTATGTCCTGAGGGCGATGGTATCAGCGCAAAGGGAGGATCTCGCCGCCGATAGGCTTGTTGAGAAACGATTAGCCTGCGTCGGCGCGGTCAGGGGCTTCGAGGTCGGAGTCTGGCAACGCGTTTGGGCGCCACCATCCTTGCTGACATGTCTTCCAAATCACGTAGTCGACCGTTGAGACACTGTCTCCCGCTAGATTTGACAGTCGCGAGCACAATTCCTGAACCGCCTCACCCGAGTTCGTCGCAACCCTCTCTAGCCAGACGTCTGGTTTTGCGGTGTCGACGCCGAGGTTCTTTGCTAGGTGATATTTCGTGATCTCGCCGACATACGGAAGGCCCACGCAAAACTCGATCACCTCCTCCGGCCCGTTTGCCCACGCAGACTTAAAACCCCGGAAAAGCTCCGAACGGTTCGACATCACCAAGTTGATGGCCTTTCTCTTTCCTGGGTGACCGAAGGTTTCGCCAACCTCTCCCGTCCCGACCAGAGACGGTTTCATCCGTGCCCAAATGTCCTTTGCTACCGTCCACCTCATTCCACTGTTGAGGATGACGTATGAAACCCTCAACGCAAAATCGGTCGCATCGGTCGGCGGGGTTTTCGTCGCTACCTTCTCCATCATATCTGGATCGAGTTCCGTGACCTTCTTCCGGTAGTAGAAATATTCCTCCAGGGTCACCGAGAAAATTCCGTTCTACTAGAATTAGGTCGGTCCCTCGGGGACACAGTCTCAGTGTGAAAGAGACATTTCACACTGACGGATCGGCTACCTGGATTTCTACTAGAATTTCCCGTCATCGAACCCCTCCCCTTCGAATGAAAATAATCTCGTCTGGATCGATCTGATAAGGAACTCGGGGACTGCGGAGTGAACAGCGCGAGCGCAGCAAAACCTTCATGGAATCCGAGTCGAACAGTCGGATGGTTTTCTTCGTCATCCGATATGCGACCGTCCAATGTTCGTGGCGACCCGACAAGCCAATGATCGCGACCTGACTGTCATCCAGGCCCTCTCCTAACGTTGTCCACAAATCGTCGAACCGACGGATTTTAGAGGTGAACGTCGTCGTGCTCATGGGCACGTCGACGATATCCCGAAGGTGGTTGCACGCAGCCTCCACAAGGGCATGAACGATCGGAATCTCGATTCCCAATCCGACAGTTTCATGAGCGGTCACCCAGTTTGTCGTCAGGCTCTCTGAGAGGACCTGGAAAAGGGCAATTGATCGCTGACGCCCCAGCTCCGGGCAAAGAAAACGAATAGCGTTCATGACGCAATAGACCCCACAAAGACTATCGAGATCCCCTTGGTTGAAAGGCGCCGCGATTTCGCGAGCGACCGGTTTCTTCAAAATCCGCGCGCGCGGAATGTGTCCACGAACATCTTCGGTCCTGTCAGACATCGACATCTCAGATCATCAAAACGATGCGGCGTTGGGCGTCGGTGTCGCCGTCGATGTACGTTTGTGTCATCGAAAGACATTGATGACCGGCGAGAAGCTGAACGTCGCGAAGACATCCTCCCGCGCGGTGCGCGGATCGCGCGGCCGTCGTTATAAACGTCCGGCGCCCTGAATGGGATGAACAACCCTCAAAACCCAATTCGCGATACAGAGAGACGAACCAATTGACAATGCTGTTGGGCTTCATTGCCCCGCCGCGACTTGAACGGACTAACGGGCCGTCGTCAGGCTCGCTTTTCCTCAACTGAGCAAGGGCCGCCTTGAGATCGGGATGAAGGGGAATTCGCCGTCCGGATTGACGCTTCGCGATGCGGTCCTCGACCACCAGCAGATTTCCAATCCTCCCCTTCGGATCAAGGAGCATCGACCACTCCAACCCAGCAATTTCGCAGGCTCTCAATCCGGCTTTACAGGAGAGCAAGATGATCACCCTATCCCGGACCGGGTGAGAGGATTTTCGGGCGTGGGACAGCATTTTTCGCAACATTGAATCAGTGACGACCTTGGCTTGATGACCGGACATGGGTTGAATTCCTGGGATTGTGACAATCCCAGTCTATAGGTATTTATTCCTATTTTCAAGCCTAAACGCAGCCACAATTATCGTCAGTTTGCAGGTCTAGTTCAGGATTTTCTCTCAAATGATCGTCGAGTTGACGAGTTCTATGTGGCTCAGAGCGCCTGCGCCAGATCAATATGGGTTCTCAACTCTGCGTTTTCCGTGCTCAATTTCACTGATGTATCGTCGGCTCAAGTTTGCTCGTCCGCGACGCTTCCCTGGTCAGGGGCTGGGTCGACAAGTTCGTCCCCTCGCCGCTCGGGCAAGTCCCATGAACAACGTGGCGCGCGACATCAGACTTATCGACAGTCCCAGCCTCGAGGTATTCTCGACGCCGGCTTCTGGCGACAGTATCGGTCTGCGTACGTTGATCGAACATCTCTTGCATACGTTCGCCGCCCGCATTCCCTTCATTAGGGACCTGCACGATCCATATCGAGGAGCGCAGTTCCGTGGGAACTCCAACTTGGCTCACCCTCGAGGCTCATTTGTTGATCACGTTTTTCCCGGTGTTAGTGTACGGTTTTGGGGGCAACGACATACATAAAAACAAAGAGTTAAAGCGCGTCGACTGAAGCCGTTTCAAGGCGACGCGCTTTAGCTGAACTTGCGATTCAGCAAAACGTCCGCTTTGAGTAAAAACAGCCGAGCTTTCTTTCGACGCTCCGAGAACCCTTAGAAGGTCGGCCAGGGTCAAACCTGGCCTTAGGAAGGCCGAGCCCTCGCGAAGCTGAGCTTAAGTTAGGTCGATGAACCTCAACTCGATGACGCATTTCGAAGCCGTCGCCCGTCTCGACCGTGTCGCCAAGGCGGCGCAAGAACTCAAGGTCTCGCCTTTGGCCCGTAAAGGGGACTCAGGATCGCGTTGCCTTTGACGGCCTCATAGAGCACCCACAATTGAAATAGGGCTCGCTCGACTATCTCGCTTTAATGTCAAAGAGGTCGACGACAACATCCCGTCGCTCATGCAAGGAGGGCTAGGCATGTCGGAGAGTGAATCGGCGCGCCGTGACGTGGTCTGGAAGATGTACCAAGAGCACTGTACTCAAGGACGGCACCATGGAACCCAGCGTTCGACTGTAGGGACTGCGCTGATTGCGATCGCAGGGGCAAGCATGGGCTTTGTAACACTCGATAGGGGCTTGACGAGGATAGATATGCCGCTGACGGTGTTCATAGTCGCTGTCGGCATGTTTGGAGCTGCGTTCTTGGCCAGGCACTATGAGCGCTTCTCGATGCACATGGAACGCGCGAGCATACCGCGACGAACTGGATAGCCTACTCGAAGGTGCCCCGATCAAGAGGCTGAAGCATCTCGCGGATAAGGAGCATGCTCGACATTTCCCTTGGCTTGAAAAAATTGCGACTCAACGCGTTCTGGCTCGCAATGTATCTATTCCTCTGCACACTGGGTTGACAGGTCTTGCTTTTGTAAACGCGATGCCGCCACCCGAGTAGTACCGGACGAAAGTTTTTTTCGCACAGCGAGATCTTTGTTCAGTCGCGAATGTACTGCCAAGCTCTCCGGCAGCGTCGACATTACAGAGGACCGTCAAGCGCGTCCCCTTTTGGACGCATTTCAGCAGTCCCATCGAAAAGAAGCGCGCCCTGTGGGCGGGCGATGCAACCTATTGTGGCAATTGCGCCCCGCCGGACCGATCAAACTTAATAAGATCGATTTTCGGAGCATTCCCTTGAGGCGATCCCTTGCCGGCGTGGGGATCACTCCACACGAACAAGGCTCGGCGCCGTACATGCTCGAGTGCTAAGTCCGTGATGAGATCCGGAAATTCGATCTTTTGAGGGAGCGGAGCAGCCGCCTGAGGTTTGACCCGCGCCAAAGATTTGTCTTGTGCAGTGCAATTTTTTTGGACACGAACTCTCATAAACAATTGAGTTTGCTTACTTGTCGCGCCCGATCCTTTAAGTTTGACGCCAAACGTCTCTCACCTCAACATCTGGGGCAACGACGGTCTCCAGCGTCACTTTTCCCAGGTCACTCCAGCCACTACATCAGCGAGTTCGCACAGATTGGACCCCTTTACTTGCTTTCGACAATCAGGCTCTTCGGGTCTTGCGTCGAGTTGCGAACGCAGTTCGACGGCGACCCGACTTGAAAGCAGCCACCCCAGTGGCACAGAGACGCCACGGTCGTACATCTGAACACGCGAATGGTCGTCGGTGCGGGTGCCGAGCTCGATGCGGTTGTGTAATTGATAGAGATTGTATTCGACTTGTGCCGAACGGACTCCTAGCACGGCGTCAAGCGGGCTTAGGAACTCACCGAGACCGGCAGCGGGCGGGGCTTGTTCATTGGGATCGCAGCGCGGCTGTTCCTGCCCTTCGGCTACTTTCTTCAGCGTTTCATTGCGGATGACGTCACAGGCCGGAGCGTTACCGATGTGCAGCGCGGTCATCGTGAACTTGTTTGTCTTCTCGCCTTTGTAATCTTCCAGATATTTTTCTTCACGCAGCAAATAGAGAGCATTGAAAATCTCATTCAACGTGACCGTTCCCGAATTGTCGATATAGCCGCCGTCGACGTACCGAGCCTTGCGGCCGTTATTGAAGAAATACCCTGCCGGCGAGAAGATCGGGAAGCGGGCACTGACGCCGGCGGCGGCGCTGAGCGGAGGCCCATAGTCCCAATCGAGCCAATGCCAATCCTGCGCGCCTCCAAAGGGCTGCGATTGCAAAAACAGTGGTGTGATCACGAATCGCCGACCGCTCTGCACTTCCGTCGTATTCAGGAGGAGGTAAGGCACAGCGGGATTGGCGGCGTCGGGCCGCAAATCATAAATCGACTGGCTCATCAAATCTTGCCCGAACACGCGCCGAAATGAACGCTCGATGCTGAATTCCAGGCCACGCTGACGATCGAAAGATTCGATGGGAAACGGCAGGATCTGCTGCGCAGCATCCGGAAACAACATGCGGGCCAACAGTGGTGACAAGTGATCGTCCTGCAGAACCTGTGCGAGCGCATCCTCATAAACTGGCGCAGCGGTCACCTTCAGGTCGCAGTGTCGATCGTTCGTGTCGACGGGCCACGCCTTGATCGCAGCAGTGAAGAGAGCCGCTCCAAGCGCGCCTCCCGAAACGCCACTCACCGCGAAGATATGGCTCACCATCCGCGGACATCGATCCGCAATGCGCGCCAGCGTAACTGCTGTGAAGAAGGCCGCTCGGATGCCTCCGCCCTCGGCTGAAACCAAGATTACGGGATAGTCGTCGAACTTGTCCTTGTCCGGGCGGCTCGCCATCCATTGATCAAAGGCGTCTTCGACACTCCGGGCCTTGGTGGCCCCTTCCGGCACTTGCCGGATCATGTGGTTGTCGTTGAGGTCGTACCAGCTGAACACGAGCGCGAAGCCGATCAAGATCGTCACGAGGCGGAGATGGACCAGCCGCCCTAAGCGCACCAGAGCGGTTGTCAAGACGAGGAATGCAGCAAGGAACAGGAATAGAACGTTGAGCGGTCCGAGCGCCTGTGACACCGCGATCGAACTTATGGGGATACCGGCCCATGTATCTTTGTCGGGTGCGCCGAAGAAGAGAACGGCAAAAATGATCGCGGCGACAGCAAGAACGTTTCTTTGCGTGCGTGACATTGCATTCGCAGGCTGGATCATACGGCGTTGGCGGGCAGTTCGCACGAGGATGGCGCAGGCGATTTGCAGACCGGCTAGACTCAGCGCCATCACCCGATAGGGATAGAGCTTGCCTGACACCACATCCTGCATTCTGTAGAACGCGATGGCGACGGCGGCGACCGGGAACCATCGGCACGCAAACTGTACAATGTGCAGGCGTAGCGGCGACATTTGCGTTTCGGAAATGTGGCGCGTCAGAAGGTCTCGTGCGCTTGCAGCCATGACAGACCCGAAACCGATCGCGACGAGCGCCGTCGTCAGCAGGCGCATCCAACGCACTCCCGTCTGCCCTCCCCCGCCGGCGTATTCAAGCATCGCCTCAAAGGTTTGGCTGTTGGCGAGCCCGGGCACGAGGAAGCATGCTGTCAATGCGAACCAGGCAAACGAGACTGGCCACATCTGAGCCATGAGACGGACCAGAGCGCCGATCGGTCGGAGCCATCGGCCGAGGCGCCGACCGGCCCGACGGAGTGCGATGCAGGTCCTTACCGACCGCCGTCGCCATGACGCTCGGATTCCTTTCATCCGGCGATCCACCCACATCTCATTCACCTTTCTTCTCGATCAGGTATATCGAGTCCATAAAGCTGACTATGCGTAGCGGTCATTCATCGAGCACCTGATCTGGGCGCCGGATGCGTGCCATGAACCCGTCCTTGTAACGCACCACCACATCGTACCTGCCTGCTGACCTATACGGGCAATTCGCCTGTCCGCCCTGCCCGCAAGGCAGCCCTTCGCATCGGGGTCCGAACCGGACCTTGGTAAAGCGAGTGGGCTTTACCTTCGCGCCGTCGCTGCGCTCTACAGGGTGAGCTTCGCCACCATTGGACAGTGGTCGGAGATCGCGAGTAGCGGATCCGGATGTGCTGTGCTGGCGGGCTTGGTCCCACCAAAAACACCCACCGCAATATGCTCGGCCGGATGAGTCGCGGAAATCCCTCGACTGATCAGGATATGATCGAGACCCAAGGGATTCCGGCAGCCAAGGTTCTCCGAGTGACTGAGTTGCTTTCTCTCATCTGCACTCAGAATTTGGGTTTCTCCCTTCTGACACAGTGCCATGGTTGCTGCGTTCACCGGGCATTCTTCCTGAAGGAGCGTCACCGTGGTGGCAGCTGGATCGTCATCGAAAACTTCTCCAAAGAGGTCCTTAGCCAATACCCCAGCGGGGAGCGGCGTTTGCGGTGAACTGCCGTCAGTGCGGACCGGACCCGTTTCGTGCACTTCGTGCCAGAAATTCCGGTTGAAGTCCCCGAGCAGAATGACTTTGTCTGTCGCGCTGAATCGGTCTTCGACCCAACGTTCAAGGGGCACGATCTGCTGCTGCAAGATCCTGCAGTCCCGGTCTTGATCGTCCGTCAGGTCACCGCTGGCCTCGAGCGGCGAAACGCAGGAAGATTTCAAGTGAACGGCCAGGACGCGGACCGGTTCTCCATCAATCTTCAGCTCAACCGACAATCCTGGCCGGGGTTGTTCATCTTGCGGATTGGTTGGCAGGCTCAGTGCAGGCTCGACCGTGCATGCTATCGACTCGCCGAGGGCTGCCTTCCACGCGATCGCGAGGCGCTGGACCTTGAAGTCCGAGAAGGTGCAAACTTCATAATCGGTCCATCCGTTTGGAAGGGCGTCTCGAACAGCCTGCTCACCACTCACCTCTTCAAAGGCGTAGATGTCGGCGGGGACTGTGTTTTGGAGGAAGTCGCTGACCTGCTGTAGTCGTTTGTCATAGGCGCCAACAGTCACCGGGACCGTGTCGAAGTTGCGATCCTTGTAGACGTCGCACGCAGGGAATTTGGTCCAATCCCACTCGACCTTCTCGCGAAAATTGACCTGCCAGCCCGCAATGCCGGTTCCGCTCGTCGAAGGTTTCCAGACGTCCGTGACAGGGTCCTTTTCGAACAGCGCATCGCATTTTGAGATCCAGGTCGCCGCTGTGGCCTTGTCGACATGCCACCCCAAATTCCACGTAGCGACGGTCAATTCACGTGATAGCGCAGACGTAGGCAAAAGGCACAAAAGCAATAGAGCTGTGCATATACACGCATTGTTCCGGACCTCCGACCAACGTTGTCGGTATCATTCGCGCATAAGCTTGAGACTTTCCAGTGCTCCTTGCCAGCTAACACAGACTTCGAAACAATGGTGAGAGCGCTGGCGCGAAAAGCTACTCGACAGAAACGCTTACCGCCGATTGCCTCCGGCTCTCGCCCTCTGGCGCAACGGACTTCGTTTCGTTGATCTCCCGCAGTTCTCTCATAACTCCAGAACCATGAGCGGCTCTCTGACGTGAGCGGGCATTCTCCAGCCAACCAGCCAATGCCTGCTCGGCCACGGCCTGGAGAACTTCACGACGGAAACCCGCTTTTGCCCGCACGGCCAGGCCGTGTGTCACCGCCATGACATAGGCGGCCAGGGTTGCGCAGTCGGCAGTTTCCGGAAGATCACCCTCTGCTTTGCCCTCTCGAACCGCTCGCGAAGCATCGCTTGCTGGTGGCCCGATATTCAATCAGGGCCTGGCGGATGGGTTCGGCGTCGTCCGAGCCCGCCAAGACGCCGTTGACGCCCAAGCAGGTGTGCGCCAGCGAATCGATCTCTCCCCGGCAATCATAAAGCCCATTGCCATTCGGTTGATTTACGCAGGAGGGCTGGACACGCACTGCAAGAATGGGCCGACGAAAGCACTTCAGCGCGGAGGAGTTACGCGCGGCGCAAACACATATCTCACGCTTATCCTTTAGATTTTGCCTCCTGCGTCAAGATTCGCCGTTGATAATAGAAAAATCTCTTTCCCTTTATCATCGCCTATGCAACATTATTGATGCGCTAGTAGGGCTTGGCAGCAGTATCTCGGGAGGGGACGTGCTGTGAAGGGGGCTGGGAAGCAGCACAACGGCATTTTTGTGCCTGCTGGGCTGCAGAAAATAACTTCAAAAAATCTCACGAGACGCGCTTTTCTGGCAGGGGCGATCAGTGCTCCCGTTGGGGCAAGCGCATTCGCGAATGGCCTTAAGCCAGCGCTTGACGATCTTGACCTGAGCTTTGCATTTCAGAATGGCCAAGAAAAACTGGTCGTATCCCTGATCCAGGGCGTGTCTGCGGTTGAGCAGGCTGAGCGCCTCAAGAATCAGCCCGGGTGGCGGTTTGGCTCGGCGGACTGGCAGTCGGACGACCTGTCCTGGACGATCAAGGCAAAAGCCTTTGGTCCCGATGCTCGCTTCGTTCTTCAGAGCCGGGAGATCGGTTCCGACCGCCACAAGCAGTATACGGTCAGGATTGTCGGTGCATCGTTCGGTCGTCTTAAGGACAGAAGCATCGAATTCATCTTCCGACAGATGTCTGACACGGGCATCTCCGAAGGGCGCTACACGCCAAAGCTGATCTTCCGGATCGCGGCCAAAACAAACCTGTGGAGCCTGTCACAATCAGCGACCACGGCCGACACGTTCACGCTGCAGTCGTTTCCTCCGGAAGCGCCGGTGAATAACCCCAAGAACTATGTGAGACTTCGCTCTTTCCTGAAACAAACCGAGCCAGTTCTGCTCCGCCAGATTGTGGATGCCGGGCGGATCAGTTCCACGTTCAGGCTGGTGTTCAATGGCCAGATCGGATTTCCCGACCAGGTTGGCCAGGCAAACGTCTATCTGAACCTGGACCAGGATTGCCGCTGGTCCATAGACGCGACCGGCCACCCCAATCCAGCCGTATCATTGACCGCACTGCATCCGGGGATCAGCGCGAAGAAGTTCGACATGTACTGGGCGATGCGCGCCGTCGAGCAACCCGAGGTTCCGCAGGCGCCGGTGACAATCGAAGAAGTGCCTATGGGAGGCGATGCGGGAGCCGTGGCACCTGCGCCCGATATTCCAGAAGACCAGCTCGTGCTTTTTGGTGAGGGCGAGGTCGACCACATCGACGAGAGGCTTGTCCTCGGCAGCGCGCAAGGGCCTCAGATCGAACTGAAGGCGGAATGGGACGACGCCAAGAAAGCTCCCGGCTCGAAGGGTCCAGTCCTGTCGATCCGAACCGCGTTCGATACCAAGGACGATGCTATTCATGTCGACAGGCGCAAGACCCGCTCGGAAGCCGCGCTCTTATGGAATTGGTCCGAGGCATATGTTGTCAACGGCAAATTCCGGACCGGGCCTTTCGTGGGGATAGAGGGCCGGCTGCTCGAGCGTGTGGATGCCCCGAAAAAGGCGGGCGATCAGTCCCCTGCGAGGCTGGAAGGCAATATAGGCTTCCATGGCTACTTCCGCCCCGGAAGTGACAAGGCCACGCGCGTCTCGACGCCGATCGGCGGCGCCCTGTTCATTGGCGACGTCCGCGAGCGGCCGCCGGAGGACGATAAAGCGGAGAAGGCACCGGACCCGTTCGCAAAGAGGCGTGGCGACGCTGTCTCGGCGATATTCACCTGGGACACAGACACAGCAATATCGAGAAGCGCGCCCCGCGCCGAGTGGATGGAAGTCAATGGCGCGATCATCGAGCTGGACACGCCGCTTCAGGGGGCCGCGTTCAGCCGGCTCACATTTGATCCCACCGACGCGATGTTCCTTTACACGAGGGAAGGGCTCAAGTCCCCGCCCCTTTACAATTACATAGGGCTAGCGGCTCCGGACCGCGAGGAGCACGCGCGCATAGACCTGTCCCGAGCAAAACTTGTCGCTTCGCGCGGCGAAGACCTTCTCCACCTCAAGTTCCGTTTTTCCGACCTGGCGCTTGCCTGGTCGAAGTCGGCACTGGAACTCGTCCGTACGTCGAACGTCTGCCAGCAGGTGACCAAGCGCGATGCACAGGGGCGCCTTGTCAAGCAGGACAATCGCCCGACTCTGGTCGTCGAATTCCCAGGACAACATGTCTTCGAGGAAGCCAAGTTCATTCCCCGGCTTGGCGACCTGCCAGACGTCGAACTCGTCAAGTCTCGGATGGAGATCGATCGCAAAACCGGCGCAATACTGAACAGCTGGATTCCGACCGCAACCGATCCCAACGTAATGGTGCAGACCGACACCACCTTTGTCATCGACGCCAACAACCGTTCGCAGGTGGCGTCGGTGCTCGACATGCTACCGACTCTCGCAGCGCGAGAGAAGGCCAGGGGCGCGCTGCAGGAACATAAGCTGAAGCCGCCGACGGAACCGCCGGGCGCGTCTCTGTCGACGGACCAAGTCAAGTTCCAAACCTTGGCCAAGGCTTACGCGAAGGCAGCAACGGCGCTTCGGGCCATCGCGAAGCTGCCAGCCGATCAGCTAGTCTATATCGGTCCTTTCGCGCTGGACCCCGACGCACTTAGGCTGGCGCAAGACCTCTACCGGGATACATTGAGCAAGGATATCGAGGACCGCATCGACGCGATGCTCGGTGTGTCGGCGACGTCCAACGACCAGACGCCGGATCAGCTCGGCGGCGTAACGGGTATGGCGAAGAAGCTCGTTCTGGACGCGGGCCAGGCACCCCCCGACAGGCGAACAGCAGATACCGCGCTCTATCCGTTGGCTCCCACATCACTGGAAGCGGCGCTTGTACTTGAGGCGGCGCTTGAAGCTGCCTATCCATCCTATCAGCAGTTCCGCGCCTTCTACCGCGAAATGATGCTGTCGCTTTTCGCGATGGACGGTATTGCCGCGGGCCATGGGATCACCGTGTCGGCGCCAACAGAACTGCGGGCCGGAGAAACGGAAGCACTCGCAATCGTTCGGGCATTTCCGAACACCACGGGCGACAGCGGCGTGGAGTTGGCGCGGCTGACCGAACGCCATTTGGCCGTTGCCAAGGCATTCAAGAAGGTTGTTACCTCCTTTGACCCGCCGACGGGCCTTGTTCAAGGGCGTCTGGCGGCGCCCTCTCGCCTGGCATTCCGCGTCCGCTGTCGGGACGGCATCCAGGAGGCCCGGCTCGCCGTGGACGAGCTCGACCTCACCGCGGACGACCGCGCCGAGCTGCCGCGCAGACGGCTGATGTTCTCGCTGCAAGACCTGACCCGATTCCACGATTTCGAGCT
Source organism: Mesorhizobium sp. WSM4817 (assembly GCF_055811135.1). Lineage (NCBI taxonomy): Bacteria > Pseudomonadati > Pseudomonadota > Alphaproteobacteria > Hyphomicrobiales > Phyllobacteriaceae > Mesorhizobium > Mesorhizobium sp. WSM4817. The sequence goes on from NZ_JBVVQQ010000024.1 coordinate 109,940, forward strand.
TTCGGTGACGCGCCGGGCCGAGGTCGTCTACAAGCCCTCCACTTCCGGGCTGGTCGGTCTCGGCACGCAACAGCAAGTCGACCTGAACTCCGGCGCGATGCTTGACCATCTAGGTTTCGCGACGGGACCGAATGTAACCCCCGAGCAGCGGCTGCGGGACATTTCGGCATCTCTGCGCGATCCGCCCGGACCGCACGAGACGGCGATCGAGATCCCGGCACGGCTCGTGCTGTCGCCGAACCAGAATGCCGTCGTAGTGGCGCCGATGGGTGTGCCTTCAGAAATTTATTCACTGGCGTCCACCCAAGGGACATCAGTGCTGCCCGTGAGGCCCGCGAGCCCAGTGCACCGCCTTTGGTCCGCCGAATTCCTGACCGGCGAACTCGATCCTGGCCTGCGAGCCGTTCATTCTCCCGATTTCTCGGACGATTTCGTATTCGCGGTGCGAGACCGCAAGAGGCGCGGTTCCTTACCGAAAGGACGCATCGCGCCTCGTATTGGCGCGCCCCCGCGGGGCCCCTTGGCACCGTGGTTGATCGATCGTCGTCCGGTCACGCAGGCGCAAGCCTCGATCTGGGCCAAGTTGGCGGAGTTCTGCTGCTTACCAGCCGGTAGGCAACCGCTTAACGACATGAACTTCCGCGGGCCGATGGATGCCTACATCCGGCACGAGCTGGTACTCCTCTCGTCCGGCTGGGGGCTTCCCGTTGTCGGCAGGCGAACCGAGGCCGGCAAGCTGACGGAGAATTCTAGCCAACTCGAGCCAGGGGAAAACTATCGCCTGGTGGACCTGATGCGCGGCGCGGCGCTCTATGAGCCAAGGGCGCTCAAGGTGCAGGAGCTCGCTCTGACGGCGCTTGGCGGGACGCTGCGCCATACCAGCACTTTCGAGCCGCCGGCGGGGGCAAAAGACAGCTGGGGGGATCCGCTCTTCGACGCGCTGTCGATCGAAAGCTGGCAGCAATGGACCAATCTCGGTCGCGACGTCTATTGCGAGGTTGTCTTCAAGGGTTTCCTCTACCCGCTGGGGCACCGGGCATCGCTCGTCATGGTCACCGAGCGGGATTTCTTCGTCCATCCGAAAGAGGGCGTGCGGGCCTATCTTCGTCAGCGGATGTTCATCCGTGTCGGCAAGACCAAGAAGGATTATCCCGCCGTTCGCCAGCCCTATGAAGGACGACGCTTCCCGGCATCAGTGGTCGATATTCTGACGGACGTCACGCCAGACATCGTCGATCCAACTGATCCGACCGCCGGATTCGATATTAAGGAAACCGATCCGAAAGCGAACGGACGGGTCGATATCGCCGGCGGTACCGGCCTCGTGTTCTGGCCCCGGACGGCGCGTGTGCAGGAAGCCAATATCAGGTTCGAACTGGACCTCGACGGCAAGAAAACCGACATGCCGATGCTGTTCGTCGACAATGTCGCGGCCAATGATCCCACCACGCTCAAGGGAGTCAGCGACTACTACAACGAACTGGAGGCTCCGGACACGACAGACGTCGATGATACCGAGGCAATCCGAACGCCCTACGAGCCGCTGAGGCACCTGCGGACTGTCGGGTTGAACGCAGAGAAGCATGCATACGCACCCGAACAGAAGTCCGGCACCGCGTCGATCGAGACCGATCTCTGGACGCTAATCGCGACGGGGAAGACCAATAGAGCCACCTCGCCTTCGACCACCCCCGCGAAAACGGACCAGGGATCCGCCGCTGCCGAGTGGACCCATTTCTTCGACTTCGATTACGATTTCGACCCGGTGCTGCAAGGCGCGGACCAGCCGCCCTTCTATCCGGCCGTGCAGGTCGCGCGCGTGCGGGCGCGTCAGACTGAGCAGCTGATCGGCCGCCCACTCGAACCGATCCGCGCCACGCTGGAGCCGCAGTACATCCGCAACGGCCTCACCGATCCCAAGAACGAGAAAGGGCGCCTCGAAGGCAACCAATCCGAGGTTTTTCTGGCGTTTCTAGATCAGCTTCCCCAGGACATGGGGCATAAGGGAGACCAGGGCGGCGGCGTTTTCCGCCAGGCAGGCGTGCTCGCGGGGATGTCGCGCAAGCGCGGACTGCTCACCCAGAACGTCGCTGCTCCTAAAGAGTCCGCGCCGTTGGTCGATGCGGCCGGACAGAAAACCATCGACGTCGCATTCTCGGTGGCACGCAAATTCGAGTTCACGCCAGTGGCGACCACCTCGACCGCGCAGCCAGGCGCCGCACTTGCCCAGCCAGCGCCTGCAGCCGAGACCATGAAACAGGTACGGGACGTCTACCGGAACTTTTTCTCCGGCGACGCCAAGATACTTGGCCTTGTGAAGATAAGGGACCTTTTCGAGTTCATTCAAGAATTGTCGAATCCGGACACGGGGCTGCCGGAGCTCAGCGAGCTCGTACAGTACGGCGCCGGTCAGTTGCAGGAACTGGCGGGCGATGCCGCCGCCGGAATTGAAGCCGTCAGAACCGAGATCATTCAACCGCTCTCCAAAGCGGTCAGCGATATTCGCAAGGAGTGGGACGCGCTCGAGCGGCAGATCACGGAGGCGCAGCAGGAGATATCGGCGCTTCGCACGCTGGGCGACGAAGGCGTAAGGATATCCAATGTCTTCCCGGAGCTTGACAGGGGATTGCGGGAGCTTGCGCTTGCGCTGCAAGCCTCCGCCAACGAAGCGGATGAAACCCTGTTCGCCTTGTCGCTGTCCGAGGTCTACGAGGCCGGGAGGCGATTCCTCGACGCGCTGAAGCGGACGGCTTCGAATCCGGGGAGGTATCTCGAGGACGCAGTGCGTTCCGGCTACGCGACCGCGTTCAAATACATCGAGCTGCTCGACAAAGACGCGAAGAACATCCTGCCGAAGATCGCGGTCACGCTGATAGATAAATATTTCGAAGACAACAATTCATCGTGGTTGTTCGGCTTGTTCGGGACCTCGCCGCAAGAAACGAAGGAGGCGCTGCTTCGGGTGCTGCGGGTCGCCCAGGGAAAAGGTCCGACGGACGACGAGATCCAAGACGTTGCCCAACTGCTTTCGTTCCTCGTCGTGCCCGAGAGCACCAACGATGCGACCGACGCCTGGGAAGTCGAAGTGATCCGACTGCCGCTGGTGCCGGCGACTGTCGTGACACCCGATCAATGGCAAAGCGTCGTGCTCGCCCTGCGCCTCAGGCGCCCCGATGCGCGCATGCTTGTGCAGGCCCTGTTGTACCGAGTCGCATCTGACGCGTGGAACAATCTCCCACCCGAGACCGTCTTCGACAGGCTGGCGACCCAGGAGTGGCCGTTCGGCGAGCCTCTGGCAAAGGCACTGGTCGCGCTTCACCAGGACCAGATCGACACGGCGCAGACGGTCATCGCAGGCTGGTCCGAGGCCGCTAGGAACGCGGCAAACGCCCAACTCGAATTCTTCAGCGCATTTCTAGAGGCGCGGTTGGCCAACGCCGTGGAACTGGCGGCGTGGCTCGAAGCAGAATTTGGCGACGAATTGCGCCTGGCGAAGCGGACGTACGACCTCGCCGCCAGATTCATGGGGGCGGTTGAGGCGGGCCAGCCGAAGGAAGCCGCGCAGGCTGCGGTCGAGATCGTCGAACTCTTCGCCGGTCCGATCCGTCTCTGGGACAACAATTTCTGCAACGCCGTCAACGAGCTCTGGGCCCCGCTCCGCGAGGGGTTCATAGCAGTCAAGTTCGACGATCTGGCGATCTGTCGGAAACTTGCGGTCAAGGCCTATTGCCCACATGTCGAACCGCCCCCTTCGATCGACAAGATCCTCGCTGATCACCTCAACGGCGAGCCTTCGGACGCGTTCGCGCAGGCGCTGGTTTCGATTGCGCGGACAGCTGACAAAGCAGCTCTGCGCGTGAAGGAACTCAGACCCGGCGGCGCGAAGGCAATCGACGCGGACGCAAAGATACTGAGCGACGTCGCGGATAGGGCTAACGGCATAACTGGCGGCGCAGCACCTTCCGGTTCTGACCTGCGGGAATTGGCGGGCAAGATAGATCTCGGCCTTGCGGCGCTGCTACCGGCAATCAACGGATTCTCCCTGATCGCACGCGGCACGTTGTGCGACTTGATCAACGATTCTCATGGGCTCGCAGAGCTCCGCGCAGCGGTCGAGCTTGCCCTCGCAAAGGAAAACGCCTGCACCGACGCACAAGAGATCATCGATGGGCTTCAGGACGTTCACACAAGCTTCTCAGTGGCCCTCGACCGCCGCCGGCAACTGCTGAGGCATCTGCTCGACCATACCCGAAAGCTTGGTAACGAACTGGAGTTGGTGGCCGGCAATCAGGATGTCGCGATGCTCGCGGGCGGTGCCGCCCTTGCCGCAGTGGCCCAGTGGTCGATCAATGCCAACACCAATGACCAATTGCCGGAGCTGAAGAACAGCTTCGAGACGATACGGGACCGCGTCTCCGCCAGCCTGGGCGAGCTCAAAGACGAGGTCGATCAGGTCTCGGGGCAGATCGCCGGATATGCGTCTATCCTGCTGCGCGATGTCGGCGAGATCATCACGCGCATCGAGGAGTGCATCGATGGCCTGAGATCGCTAGCCGGCCGGGCCGGTGAATTCGTAAAGCTGGACATTCTCAGCGCGGAACGTCAGAAGCTTTCGGCTCTGAAGAATGTCGTCGCTGACTATTCGACGAAGCTCAAAGACATAGCCGGCCCTCCGCCCGAGGGGGACTTCAAGAAGTTGGTGGATCTCAAGGACGCGGACAGCAGACCGTTCCTGAACTTCCTGACGGCAGATACTCCCACAGCGCTCAGCACGCTAAACGAAGCGCAGGACGCGTTCGCCGCGGAACTTCAGAAGCTCAGATCGATAGGCGACGCCTTCCTGAAAAAGGCCCGCGCGGACGCTCTCACCAACCTGGATAAAGTCCTTCGTGGCGCCCTGGACCATGACCTGCCCTTCCGGGTCGACGGCCAAACCGTCAAGCTCGCTGGGTTCTATGACAAATACCTGCTCAAATCGCGCGACGAGATCCACGCGAAACTCGTCGCGAACCAGTTTGCTGAGCTCGCCGACCGCACATTGCAGGTCAATCCGCCCCGTCGCGACAGCATCGGCCCAGATGGCCAAGTCTATAAGCCCAACTCCGATGGCGGCCCGTTTGTTCTTGGAGGCGACCGTCTGACGGGCGACTCGCGCTGGCTGGCGCTGTCGGTGTCCGGGAAACCGGCGAGCGACCCCAACTCGCGTCGTTTCCTACTGACCTTCTTGCGCGAGTGGGGCGACCTGAAGCCGACGCCGTTGCTCATCCTCGACCAGGTCAGCGATCTCGTGACCGAACTGTTCCGCGGAGAGTTCTTCAAGGCTATCGACTTCAATTTGATCCGCGACGCGCTGGAGCAATACTTGCTGTCGCTGATCCCCACAAAGCGGGAATTCGGCTACACGTTCGGCGTACCGTTGGGCGAGCAGGTGAAGGCCGCAACGGCCGGGATCTTTGCTCCGCAGGCCGGTACCAAGCTCGAAATCGACACCAAGCTCGTCGTTGACATCAATCCGATGAAACCGAGCCTGACGGGCAAGGCCGTTGGCAAGATTGGTGCCTTCGACATCAAGTTGATAGGTGATTTGTTCGATGCCTTGACGCTGCGCTTCGGCGGGGCGCGGTTTACGTCCGAGGTCGGGGCGAAGTCGACCTTCGACATCGAGTATCGGGACTATGTCATCGGTCCCGAGCTCGAGTTCGTCCAGTCGCTGCAGAGCATCATGACGCCCAAGGCCTCGGGGGCCTTCATCCGCCCAACGTTCTTCCCCATGGGCATCGAAGCAGGGTACGGCCTGACGCTGGGCGACTTCTCGATTGGCGTGATGGCCTTTTCGAACGTCGCCCTCAACACCTCCGCAAAGCTGCCCTTCGACAAGGAAGACGCCCGGTTCCGGGCCAGTCTGTCGAGCCGGTTGAGCCCTTTTACCATTACCTACACGCCTTATGGCGGAAGCGGCTTCTTCGCTATCGAGGCCAACACCGACGGCATTGTCGGCTTCGAAGCTTCGTTCGAGTTCGGCGGCTCCGCGGTGTTCGCTTTCGGACCACTCAGCGGCAAGGGCCGTCTCATGGCGGGCGTCTACATTCGCCAGCAGACGCTGAGCGGTGGGCGCAAGCTGACCGAGATTTCCGGCACGTTCTATGTGGGCGGCTCGGCGTCCATCTGGATATTCTCTTTCGGCGCTTCGCTGCATGTCCGTCTGGGCATGGTCAACGGCAACATGTCGGGCGAAGCGGTCTTCACCTTTTCCTTCTCCATCGGAATCAAGGACTTTGAGTTCTCGGTCACGGTTTGGAGGCAGGAAGGAAAAGGTTTTTCAGGTCAAACCGCCGCACTCGCCAATCCCATGGCCCGGTTCGCCCAGGCCGCCGGCTCGATGCATTCGGACGCAGGATATGTGCTCCCGCGAAATGTTACGCCAGACATCGCGCATATACGGAACGATACAGTTTGCCAGGGCCAAAACTGGTCACGCTACGGCAGGTACTTCCTGGACTACACGCCACCCGAGGACTTCTTCATATGAGCTTCCCCCCTAAACCGAACAATGAAGAATCCGATTCGGGAGTCGGCGTAGCACCCTACGTTCGGATTGTACCCACCGGCGTTTTAAGGAGCGACAAAGGTGTCCCCAAAAAGCTGAAGGCGACTTTGCTGATCACGCCGGACCTTATTTCACCGGCCACGGGGACTAGCGAACTGACATTCGACCTGAGCACCTGGCCGGCCAGTGTTCATAGCTGGCTGGCCAACGGCGGCGGCCCCCGAGTGGCCATGGCCTTTGCTGATCCACACGATGGCACGGCTCTGCCGACGCCGTGTACGGTGGAATGGCACAATTTTTCGGTGGGGCTGCCGAAGGTGGAGGCATTGACCACCTCGCAGATCACTGGCCTCAACCGACTCTGGCAGGAAACCATCTTCCAGAAAAGCAAAGGGGGCAAGAAGGACCAGTGGACCAGCCTGGCGACCGCAATTGCCGCGTCGCTCGGAAAGGGGGCGACACGGCCCGGGAAGATCGCCGATGACCACGGAAATGTGGCTGAACCCGAAGAGCGCAAGTTCGGCGAGGACGGGCAGCTTCTGCCGGCCCGCCCTGAGGACGGTGGCATCCAGAACGACACACCGCAGACGATCGAGAGCGTCGTGCAAGTGCCCCATGCAGACCTGGCCCTCGCGCTTGAATTTCAGCAGGCGGCCGAGCTGTGCATGTCGCTCAGAGGCGCATGCGGCACTCGCATCGATAGGCGTGCCGCGCAGCAGGACCAGACCATATCCTATAATCCCGATATCGTTCCCGAGAAACTCAAGCAAGACCTCGACGAACTGGATGTTGTCTTCGCGATAAGGCTCGTAACGGGGCGGTCGCTGAGGGAAAAGGAAGAGACGCAGGAGCGCTACCTCGCACGTCTGAACATGGACGCCAAATGGAACGCTAAGAATCCGACGAAGTCGGACTCCGAGCGCCTGCTAGCCGTGCTCACGGAAGCTGAAACGAAAGGCGCCCTCAACCACATCCGACGCCAGAAGCTGCGTCAGTACAAGGTTCTGCATGGCGCCCTCGACGGCCAGCGGAACAAAGCAAGGGAAGCCTATAAGCGTGCTGAGGCGTCTGCCAAGCCGAACGCAAACTCATGCATCGACTCTCCGGACAAGCTCGTCTGGGGCACCTTGAAGCCGGCGGATGCCGCCGACCGAGGAACACGCGAAAGGCACATACGCGAGTCGCTGGATGCGCACGCGCTTTCGACCTGGCCGCAGTACCGCAAGGAGCGAGGCAAAAAGACGGACATATCGATCGAGGCAGAGGAGAATAGGGACGCCCTCCGCGCCTTCTTCACAATTCAGACGACGCCCAGCCTGGCCCGCGCGTTCTTGCTCGCCCTTGATGTCGAGTTCGATATCAACGCCATTCCGAAGCACTCCGAGCGGGCCTACGGTTTTGTTTCCGCGTGGCTCAGCCCTACCGGCGACGGCCCGAACCCGGTGGCGGCCCGGCACCCCGCCCCTTGGACATTGACGAAGTTTCTCGAGCGGGCTGGTGGCTGGCACTTTTGGCCGACGACAGTCGCGGAGTTCGCTCAGTATCGGCCCGTGGCCGATGGCAAGCTGGCCGGGATATGCGCGAACTCGGTTTCCCAGTTCGATGGGGTGCTGATGATGTCGCGGGGCCATTCCTGCGAACCCAAATCCAACAATTCGCGCTACGACGTCACCAGCATGGACATCCGCACCGTCGCGGAACTTGAGGTTCAGCGGCGCCTGTTGCGGGGGGCCGAATCCGATGAACCCTCGCGAAAGGCATTTGCCGATCTCGAATATGGTGGCAATCGGCAGACAACTGGCCTGACGCTGATGTGCCGCTCGGCTCAGGATGATGCGATCACCCGCATGGCGATGCGCGTCAAGAAGGCCGAACCGGCAGCCTCCGGCGGCTGCGTGATCGATGCCGACGGGGCTCGTCACGTCGTGCTCGACGCGGACGATCTGACAATCGGCTTTCGGCTAGCCGTAGGCGTCCCGATGTCCAGCAGCGGAGTGTGGACGACCGAATGGCGGCCACTGACGGCGCGGCAGATCGAATTCGGCACCAGCGGCCACAAGGACCGGCGGGTTGTCGAGAGCGTTCTCGGTAAACTCGTCGGTGCGCATACTTCGCGCGAGCGGATTGCACTCGACAGTTCTTTCCATACGGCGCCCGCACGTCTGATGCCGACGGCGAACGGCAACGTCGAAGCGAGCGTAGAGCAAGCCGTCTGTGTCTGGGACGGCGGGCCGATGGGCGTGGATTGCTCCGCTCCAGACGAAACAACAGGCTATGTGCTCGATTCGCTCGGCTTTGGCAGAACTCTCAGCGTTCCAACGACCGCCGGAGTCACGCTGCCGCGCCTGCGCTACGGCTATCCGTACAGGTTTGCAATGATGGCGGTCTATTCGGGCGGCGCCTCTCTCCACCTCGACGACCTGGAAAGGCAAGTCCACACGGACGCTGCGGCCAGCCAGCGATTTTATCCGCCTGATTCCTGCAAAGAGGCCGGCGGTGTTCAGCGCGTCGAACCCTATGTGCGAGCGCTCCGGCAAACGAAGTTGGCCGCCCCTGAGGTCCTGCTGACGGGCGGGCACGCGACGCGACAGATCGGCCCTATGGGCTATGAAGCGGCGCGCACGCTTGTTGTACGCTCGGTGAAATCGAAGACGCAGGATGCTCGCCTGACATCTCGAGCAGCGCCGGTGTTTGCCCAGCGCATACTCGTTGCACCCGGAGTGCCGTTGTCCGAGGCCGCTCGCCATCACGACTTCGTGGCACGTCGACCTGTGCTGGATTCAGTCCAATCGTCGACGACACCGCTGGGCGGGTTTCCCCAAATCGAGCAGGGTACAGGAAGCGTGCGGTTTCCAGTCGTAAAGACAAGCGTGCGAACCGGCATAGATGGGAGGCGTCATATCGATTACCGGACCGTCGTCGTGGGCCAAAGCCATGGTACGGTTCGCGAGAACGAGGAGGTGTCCGACGCGGTTTTCAGAACGGGCGGTTCCGGCCAGAGCGGCTACTACCCAGACCCTGCGGCGGACCGAATCGCCATCGGGCTCAGGGTTCCCGGTTCCAAGGATTATGTCGGAGCGCCGCTGATCCTCTCGCTGGGCGAAGGACGGCGATACCCGGACCGCCTTCCGATCGTCGTGACGCTGCGCCAACAACCGCGCGCCCGTGCGAAGAAGCCATCGGACATTAGCGACATCGCGCGGACGCGCGAAACCCGCTTCGACCCGGATCGGGCCGGAAACGTCACCACGGGCTGGGGCGGATTCCGATGCCATGAAGTGACCTTGACACTGGCACCCAACGAGGCATTCGAACTTGACGTCTGGTGTGTCCCGACCGCGGAGCGCCTGGCCAGGGAGTTTGCGGTGCTTCAGAGCCTGGCTCAATACCTGGCTCAATGCGGCGGGGGCGATACAACTCTTGATTGCATCATCGCCGGTGCGTGCGCGGAGCTTCCGGACTCGTTGAAGGCTGAGCTGCTGACAGAGATGAAGAAGGTCGAGTCGATCAGCTACATCGGTCCCGGCTCTGCACCGGCGCCGAACATCGCCAGCATTCTCGCTGTTGCAAAAGCGGTCGAGCGGTGCCTGTGCAAGTCACCGTTGCCGGAACTGGTGGGAGTGCAACACCTGACGCTCGTCCATGCCTGCAACCGACCGGACACGCAGCCCGCTATCGCGGAGCGTAACCCGGAATTGGGCTTCGATATCGCCGTGGTGGACCCCGCTGCAATGACCAACGTCAATGGTCTCGCACCGATCCGCGCCTTCCGACCGCCTGCAAACTGGCGCTACCGGAACCCGACCGACGACGGCGGAATCCAACGCAACCCGATCCCCGTCGCCGCGGTCGGCTCTACGACCGTTTTTCTGTCCGGCGACGTGGCTCTCGACCTCAATGAAATCGATACGATCGAGGTCGTTGCAACGACCGCCTTGCCGACGTCGGCACTCTTCGATTCCCGTCTGCGCAAACGTAGCCTTGCCATGAAGCGAGCGGGTGAATGGCCCCAAATCCCGCGCACGTCGGCGGAGCCGGGGCAGCGGCCTGTCCCCGGCAGTCCGGACTTCGTCTATAAAGGCGTCGAGGATGTATTCGGCTTCGAAGTCTTCGCTGACGGCCGCGTCCGTCACCGTCAGGCGGACGTTGTCCTGCTCAGGGCGGAGAATCTGCCGCTTCCAGGCGGAAGCTTGGGAGCAAGCGGCAAGATATCCTTGGAAGAACTCTTCGCGAGGCTTGCTGAACAAGATGCGCCGGAAGCCGAGTCTCCGGCGGACGGCTTGCGCCTGCTGCGCCCGCACAGCTTCACCGATGGGAAGGCGCGCATTATGCAAGTGCGCATCAACGGCCTTGCGCGCAGCGTGGATATGCTGCGCACAGCCGATCGCGTAGCACGGGCCGGGGACGCCTGGCTTTCGGGCAGTGGACTTGTCTATCTCCGAGACGAACTTATACCCGGCGAACACGTCCCGGCGGAGCATCAGAGCAACTTCAGCATGCCCGCCACGGTGATCCTTCCGGCAACCCGGCGGCCGGCAAAGTGTGATGCCCGAGCGCCTGTGCCTGTCTTTCAGTGGAAGGAGATACGCACGCCGTTCAGGCTGATCCGGAGACGAGACAGCGTCGTGCGAATCCCGCTCGGGCGTGAGTGGTTTTCGTCAGGCCAAGGCGAGAAACTGGGCATCGTGCTTTGGCCGCCAAACCTGCTCCTCAGCGACACCTCGTCCTTGGATATGAATCAGGTGCCGCTGCGCGGAACCGGCCACCATGGCGTGGAGCGCACTATTAATCTCATGGAGTTCGCCGATGCCGATCTTGGGCCGGGCGGCGCGTTCATCACCCGCCGTGGCGCCGATCCGATTGAAGACGGCCCGCCCCAATCGCGAATATTCATGTCTCGCGTGGACTTCCCCGATATGCTTCGGCCGAATGGCGATCCGCTACGCGCAACGTTTGTGCCAGAGGTCGAGATGCCACTGGCCGATGATGGATCGGAAGCAGGCACGGCCGAGCGCAAGGAAACTAAAGGAGGCGACGAGACTCCGCCGCCGCCGCTTCGCGTCGCCCTCGTCACTTACGAACCCCGTTTCGACGTCGAGCGAGAAGAATGGTACGTCGATGTCCGGCTCCGGGACGGAGAGACTGCCAGCCCGTTCGTCCGCTTTGGGCTGGTGCGCTACCAGCCCAACACCCATCGCGCTCTGCAGTGCTCGCGGCCGATGGTGCAGTGGGTCAAGCCGCTGCCTAAGCGTTATGTCTCCATCCGCCCCTCGTTCGACCAGAGCAGCGTTGTCGTCGCGATGGTGGGTCGCGTGGCAACCGGACGGTGCTGGCCATCCGTGGTGAATGCGTCCGACGCCAAGGATGCCAATCTGCCTTCGATGCGCGTCGCATTGTTTGAGGACTATCTCGACGGCAGTGGACGGCAAGCCCGCCGCTTTCACCAGTTCATGCCGAAGGCCGACGATCGGAACGCGGAGGCAAAGATCATCGAGGGGGTGGACTTTGCGTTCGCAAAGACCTGGAACGACGGCAGCCTTCTGGTCAAACCATCTAGGACCGGGTTCGGGGCGACGAAGGACTACGCCTCATGGCAGACGACGATTCCGCTGGAGGGAGGCGTTGGTCATTTCAAGCTCCACGTCGAAGAGGTCGAACATTTCCTCCCGGCCAGCTTCGAAAAGGAGCCCGTGGAGGAGAAGTTCATGCGGGAGGAAGGAAGGTTCGTGCAGGGAGGCCCGCGGTTGGCGGTAACGTTCAATCTCTTTCGTCAGCCTGTCGCACAGAAAGGCAAGAAGACCTGAGTTGCGGGAGGCATCTCCCGGAACTCCGGAATGACGAGCAGCAAACCGCGTCGCAGCCGTTGGATGGAATACAGCTGGATGTTCGTTGATTTCCAAGGAGGAAGTAATGTCGAGGGGCGTAAAGAAATTTTGGTTCACAGTGCTGATAACCGCAACCGGCACCCTTCCGTGCAGCGCTCAGGATGCGGAGTTCTGGATTCGGTCGTTTATCCCTAACAAGCACGAAAGCAAGCCCGGCTATGTGCTGCCCGTGCCGGGGCAGCCGAATCTGACCATGATAAAAGGACCCGTCCGAGGCCTCAGTGACTGCTTCCTGACAGATCAGCGAATGTTCGATGCGTCACCCGACGCTTCATCTCGCATCGCGTCGCACTTTGTAATTAGCCTGTCGCAGCCGCAGATCACCGCGTCTGATCACCCCCCTTCCGCTTCCGTCGAAGTCGACTGCGAGGACGGGGACGAGGAATGCAATAAGCCTGTCGATTCATTGCGCTCAAAGATTGGTCCGGCGCGCAAGGAAGGAGACGTCGTGGCCGTCGCGATCCACGGCGAGGCGAACAACGCCTGTTTCAGCGGTTCGCCGGACATCCACTATGACGGCGACTTCCAGATCGACCTCGCGGCAAAAACCATAAAGTTCAAGGGAACGCTGGGGCAATTCCCAGCTTTCGAAGCGTATGCCAAAATAAGCGGAAAGAAATTGACAGTCTTTGCCGTGGGACCGGCCCACGGATCGACTGCGCTCGATGTACCGTCAAGCAGGGACATTGACTCAACTCCTGTGAAGTACTGAAGTGTGAAGAACCGGCCACAATCGGCCTTTGCGGCAAGACCTCCCGGGGAACAGAAAGGATTGGATATGGGCGGGTTCAGCCTTTGGTATTGGGTGAGTTATCCTGTTGATTCTCATTCTTTTTGGACGGAGACGGCTCTCCTCCCAAATGGGCGATCTGGGTCGCGGCATCGGGCTTTTCAAGCGTGAGATGAAAGGTGTTGCCGCAAAAGGCGCCGAGTTCAAGAAAGTCGCGCAAATGGACACCAAAGCGGAAAGTCGTGAGACATAAGATAGCGGGAGCGCCGGTTGCCTGCTCAGCCATCGCTGTCGGGCGAAATCGGCAAGGAAACTGACGGTTTCGGTGTACGCCTTCCCATTCGAACACTGAATAATAAGCACGGTTGATGCCCTAGGAGAGGCGCGATGTTGCTACCAGTACCCCGCAGGTTGATCGAGTTCGCATTGACCTGTCTACTGATACTGTTTTCGGTTGAACCGGTCAGGTCGCAGTGTGCCAGCACTGCCAACCTATCGTGCGGCGTTTATGAGACGTGCTTTGAGAAGTACTGCCCCTGCGAGCAAACCGAACACGGATATTTCATTCGATACGGCAAGAAATATTGTGAGAGATTCTTGGCTAGTTCAGGATGGACAGATGCCTACGACAAGTGGCGTGATAAAACGCTTGTCTGTTTGCAGGAAAAGATCGTTCCAAAGCTCGACATAGTTGAGTTTCCTGTTTGTGACTGCAAGGCAATGAAGGAACATTCGTTTAAGACGCACGTAGAATGCTACACGCAAGCAGGCAGCTCAATATGCGACCTTCCAGTGGCGGACTATCTAACGATATACAAGATAATTGACAATGAAGACGTTATTGGGGACAACTACGCGAAGGCACAGTTCAAAGCCGTTATGAGCATATGTAAAAACGACGGAAGTACAGATGATCAAGTTCTGAAACTAATCGACAAGATTATCGATGAGTTGACGAACTAGACTGCGAATCGGCACCGAAGGTTGACCCCTTCTCAAAAGGTAATAACGGCCTGACTTTGCTTGCAAATTCACAGGTGGCAGACCGGTAGATCACAAGCATTGGGAGGACCACCAAGATGACGACTTTCGCGCGACTCTTCTTGCTGATAACGGGTCTGGGTGCCATTACGCTTTGCCTTGCAACGGCAACATTCGCAGCATGCAACAGCGGCCCGGACTTTTGTACAGACGATCCACGTATTCCCAAAGTCTTGGCGGCGAAGAAAAAGCAACTCGCCAAAGAATACCCATCTCGCCTCGTCGACCTCCTCGACCGCGGCGTGCAATGCGTTGCACGTATAGAGCGCAGTCCGGATGGATTTATCATGGTTATCGTCGAGGACGGATCGACCGAAACACTGCCTTGGAGCCAGGACAATGAGGATGCGGCGAAGACCGAGATGGCTGCAGGGAAAGTCAAGCGATTCTGGATCGTGCATTCGCGTCGCGCATTCAGTTGCGATGGGCAGCCAAGTTACGAACAGCAAAGCGACTATGATGCAACCGACGATGTTAATAAGTCTCTGGCCATTGAGTGTGGGGCCGGCGGGAGTTGCTAGCAAATCAAGTAGTTTCGGTCCACGAAAGCCAAATTGATCTCAAAATGGCGGGAGCAATGATCGTTTCGTTCGATGCCGACAAGGCTATGATGCGCAGGCAACGAGTTGCGCTCGATGAAGGTGACGCCGCACGTGCTGCAGAACACGAACGGCCGCCGTTCGGCGATCGACAGGCGCACGACGCGGCACGGCCGCTATGCCGTCAGTCAGCGCATCCGCAAGCGCATTGAGGAGCCGTTCGGATGGATCAAGACCGTAGCCAGGCATAGACGAGCAGGACGTGGCATCGTGCTGGGGCCTGAGGATTGGACGACTTTGATTCATCTGAGACGCAGCAGGTCCAGCCTTCTCTACGCCCTTTTGCGTTCCCGTCGTACCCCCCGCCCTGCTTGATAGCTACTCGCTGGGCGGAACTCACTTCTGCTTGGCCAGCGAAGCTGTCAGATCTGGGCTGAATCCAAGTGCCATCTGCCAGATATCGGCCGAGATAGATCCAACCCAATACAGAAGGTTCGGTGGGCGGCGGCGTTTCGATGGCTGGTGCATTCCACTAGCATGCGTCCGGCGAATACACACTCCCAGTACGAACTATTGCGCCACGCCTCCTCGGCATCGATAGTGTCCTGAAGGTTCTGCAAAAAGCTTTGGAGAGAGAACAGCCCTTGCTCTGATGCGAGGGCGGCCATGGCACGCTGGTGACGTTACGACCACCGATTCCCGTGGAAGGGGAGTGCCATGACCAAGGCCAGACGTTAGACTGAGCAGAGGCGAGTTGAAAGCGTTGCTGTTGTCGGATGAGGACGGCTTCCGCAGAGTTTTGCAGACTGTCGCGCAGGAGGCTTTGGAAGCCGAGATGACGGAGGCGATCGGGGCCGAGAAAGGCGAGCGGAGGGCGGAGCGGGTTGGCTACCGGTCCGGCTATTATGAGCGCAAGCTTGTGACGCGGGTTGGCGTGCTGGAGCTTCGGGTTCCGCAGGATCGGGCCGGCCGGTTCTCGACGGAGTTGTTCGAGCGTTATCAGCGCTCGGAGAAGGCACTGGTGTCGGCGCTGGTCGAGATGTACGTGCAAGGCGTGTCGACGCGCAAGGTCAAGGCGATCACCGAGGAGCTGTGCGGCCATTCCTTCTCGGCCTCGACGGTGAGCGAGGCGACGGCGCGGCTGGATGAAGCGCTGAAGGCGTTCTTTGAGCAGCGGCTTGCCGAACCTTACCCGTACCTCATTCTGGACGCGCGCTATGAGCGGGTGCGCGAGGCCGGCGTGATCGCCAGCCAGGCGGTCTTGGTGGCGATCGGGGTCGACTGGGAGGGCCGGCGCCAGGTGCTCGGTGTCGAGCTGGCCAACCGTGAAAGCCATTCGAGCTGGCGCGCGTTCGTGGCAGGGCTCAAGCAGCGCGGGCTTGCCGGCGTCGAGTTCGTCGTCTCCGACGACCATCCGGGGCTCAGGGCAGCGATCCGGGAAGTCCTGCCTGAGGCAGTCTGGCAGCGCTGTTACGTGCACTTCCTCAGAAACGCGCTCGATTATGTGCCGCGCAAGGTCGATGACGACTGTCTGATGGAGCTCAGATGGTTCTATGACCGGCGCGACCTGGCCGAGGTCAAGCGCGACCTGGCGCAGTGGATCGCCAAATGGCAGGCCAAATACCCGAAGCTGGTGGATTGGGTGGAGAACAACATCGAGGAGACGCTGAGCTTCTACCGGCTGCCGCTGCCGCATCACAAGCACATGAAGTCGACGAACATGCTGGAGCGGCTAAACCAGGAGATCAAGCGGCGCACCCTGGTCGTCCGCATCTTCCCCAACCCGCAGAGCTGTCTGCGGCTGGTTCGGGCACTGGCGGTGGAGATCCACGAGAACTGGCTCGAGGCGACCCGCTACCTCAACATGGATCATCTGCGCGAGCACAAGAAGGAGAACCTGAGGGCATTGGCCGCCTGAGACGCGGCCCGCCATGTCCGCCGCTCCGCTAAACACGGGGGCCGCGCGGCGGACACGCCAACGTCACCGCTGAATGCCACGCCATTTTGCTGATGGGGTGGATGCCAGCCTTCTCCGACGGTATCGCAATGTGCCAAGTTTGTGGTGTTAGCGCCACGCAAAGGAGAGGCAGGCATTCATGGAAAAGGTTACCATCATTGGGGTCGATCTGGCAAAGAACGTCTTTCAGCTGCACGGGGCGGCAGCTGATGGATCGGTTGTGTTCCGCAAGAAACTGTCGCGCCTGCAGTTTTGCAAGTTCATGGTGCGTGTTTCGTTAATTCCCGGACACCCTTTTCGCTAAATCCCGGACAGTGATTTCAGTAATTCGCGGACAGCGTTT
>NZ_JBVVQQ010000025.1:0-120237 GCF_055811135.1 Mesorhizobium sp. WSM4817
CCCGGGGCGCGCCGGCCCCCCCCCCCCCCCCCGGCGCCCCGCCCCCCCCCCCCCCCCCCCCCGCCCCCCCGCCGCGGGCGCCCCCCCCCCCCCCCCCCCCGCCCCCCCGCTGGTCGGTCGGGCGCGCGGCAAGCGGTTCGCCGTGCTATCGGGCGCGGACCGCATCGTCTTCGACCAGGACCTCGCTTCCGTCGACGAGGAAGCACCGCGTCACAGACGCAAGGGAGCCGACGATGGCGAATGAGAAGGTGCCGACCCTGGGCGTCGTTCTCGCCGGCGGGCTCGCCCGGCGCATGGGCGGTGGCGACAAATCGATGCGTCGGCTCGACGGACTCACCATCCTCGAGCGTGTCCTCGAGCGCCTCAGCCCGCAATGCGACGGGCTGTTGCTGAACGCCAATGGCGACCCTGCCCGCTTCGACCGCTTTCGCCTACCAGTCGTCGCCGACCCGGTCGAGAATTATCCGGGCCCGCTTGCCGGCGTGCTTGCGGGCCTCGACTGGACCGCGGCGAACAGGCCCGATGTCGAATGGATCGTCAGCGTCGCAGCGGACTGTCCTTTCTTGCCGCGCGACCTCGTCGAACGGCTGCATCGGGCGCGCATGGCGAAAGCTGCGGATCTGGCGGTGGCGATGTCAGCGGGTCGGACGCATCCTGTCATCGGGCTGTGGCAAGTGGCGATGCGAGATGCGCTACGCCATGCACTGGTCGAAGAGGGCGTTCGCAAGATCGACCTGTGGACGGCTCGCTACAAGGTTGCAACCCAGTCCTGGCCGGACAAGCCGATGGATCCCTTCTTCAATGTCAACACGGTCGAAGATTTTGCCGAGGCCGAACGGCTGGTTGGGCACCTTGCCGACCCTTAACCCGGATATCTCACACTTGGCCAGGTCGGGTAAAACCCATGCGCTCGACCGCCTCGTTGAATTCAGGCGAAGCGAGCGCGGTTAGGAAGGCCTGCACCGCGGGTCGCTGTTTGCGGGCAGAGACCAGCGCGAAATCATAATGCTCTTCCTTCAGCGCAATGAAGTCGAGCCCGGCTGAGCGCGCCACCGGCGCAATGGTGACGCCCCAGTCGGCTCGGTTCTGCGCCACGGCCGCCGCGACGGCATTGTGCGAGCGGGGCTGGTTCCAATATCCGTCGGTGCGCGCGGCACCAAGCAGTTGGTCGATCAGGATACGCGTGCCCGAGCCCTGGTTGCGGTTGACCATCATGCAATTGGGATCGGCGAGTGCGGCTCGCACCGCCTCCTCTGGGTCGGTCCCCTGGAAGCGCAGGTCGCCCGGGCGGTAGACGATGCCCTGCATGCGTCGCCATCCCTGCACGAGTTCGAGGCCTTCGCTCAGGAACGGCGCATTGTAGCTTTGCGTCTTGGCATCGAAGAGGTGGATGGGCGCGATATCGCACTCGCCTCGCCTGGCCGCGGCCAGGCCGCCGAGGCTGCCGACCGCGATGGACCGCACCGTCAGGCCGGCGCGAAACAGAATGCCCACGACAAGATCGAGGCCGGTGCAGTTGCTGCCGATCACCACGAGATCGGGAACACGGACGTGCGGGGTGAACAGCGTCACCGACGCCTCGCTTCCGGCAGGCATATTGTCGGCTAGAGCTTCGATGCTGATGAAGCCGTCGGCCTGGGCAAAGGACGTTATCGCCCCCGAGCCCTTGCCGGTGGGATAGGCGACCAGCCCCTGCTCACCCTCGACCAGCGATACCATCACGAACTCCGTGCGGCCGAGTTCGGACTGAATGCGCAGTGGGACCTTTGCAGCGACCTTCGCTTCGGTCCGAGGCGGCAGGCCCGCCATGCGGCGCAGCACGGGTACGATCATGTCGTGGAAGGTGAACATGGCCGAAGTCGGGAATCCCGGCAGCACGACGACCGGCTTGCCGTCGCAGACGGCGAGGCAAAGCGGCTTTCCCGGCTTCAGCGCCACGCCATGGGCAACGATGCCGGGCGCGCCGAGACGGTTCACGATGCGGTGGCTGACATCACCCGCGCCCTTGGACGTCCCACCCGACAGTATCAGCACGTCATGCGCCGCCAGCGCCTCGCGCATGGCGGCTTCCAGCGTGGCTTCGTCATCCGGATAGGCGCCGAGAAAGCTCGCCTGGCCGCCATTTTCGGTTATCGCGGCGCTGACGATTGCGCCATTGGCGTCGTAAATGCCGGCGGGTCGCAGGGTGTCGCCTGGTTGGACAAGTTCGTCGCCGGTCGACAAAACCGCCACCCGCAGCTTGCGCGCCACCGTCACCAGCGCAATTCCACAGGCGGCAAGCATGCCGATTTCACGCGAGCCGATCACCGTTCCAGCGCGCAGCAGAACCTCACCGCGGGCAATGTCGGATCCGGCATGCGAGATGAACTGGCCGGGCGAGGCTCCGCGCCTGACCTCGATGGCATCGCCTTCGGCTGGGTGTGTGTGCTCCACCATGACGATGGCATCGGCGCCGCGCGGCACCGGCCCGCCCGTCGCGATCGAGGTGGCGGTGCCTGCGAGCACAGGGATTTGCGGGGCGACACCGCAGGCGATGGTTTCGCGGTTGAGCAGGAGCCTGGCAGGAAGCGCCTCCGATGCGGTGGCGATGTCGGCGGCGCGCACGGCAAAACCATCGACGTTCGAACGGTCGAAGGGCGGCACGTCGATCGGAGCCGTGACATCATCGGCAAGCGCCAGCCCAAGCGCATCCGCCAGCATCAGTTCTTCGGTCGGGGTCGTCCTGGGAAATAGCACCGCCTCGAAACGGGCGAGCGCCTCGTCGCGCGACAGGACCGTCAGGAACTGCTCCTGGCCGGTATGTTCCTGGCCCGTATCTGGGCGGGTGGATCTGGTCATCACCGACTCATCTGGGATCGTCGAACACAAAGGCGCCGACAGGTGTTCCCGCGGCCCAACCCTCACTGCCCCCTGGAATGGCAAGCCATGCATCCGCCAGGCGGATCGCCTCCAGCGAAAAATCGCCTATCGCAAGCGGCCGCCATCTGTCTTGTTGCTGGTTCAGCAGGACGATCTCGGCCAGTCCGACCGTGGACGAGATTTTCCGCTCCAGCGCCAGGACCGTCTGTCGCCGGGCGCTCCTGTCCGTCAGGCGATCGATAGCCGGCTGAACCAGCGCCAGAAAGGCGGCAAGAGCCTGATCGGGCGCGCCGGGCAGAGCAATGATCGGGACCGCATCGAGCCGTCCGATCGCCGCGGTTCGGCCGGGCTGTAGCGCTATGTTGTGGGCGATGAGCGCCCCACGCGCGGCAAGCGCGTCGGCTGTAGCGTCGGCGCGCCCCGCACCAGTGCCTCCAATCAGGATGATCAAATCGCCGGCTGCATTGCCAAGCGCCTGGGCGACGGATCTGGCGTCGCGCGCAACCGTTTCGATATCGAATACGGTCGCGCCAGAGGCTCTTGCAAGGTCGGCGATAAAATGCGCCGTGAAAGTATCGCTCGTCGGGGCGGCGACATCGATCAGGCGCACCTGCGGCATCCGCACCGCAATTTCACCAATCCCTGCGCTTCGCACTGTCAGGAGGTCAGCGGCCGACAGCCTGTTCCCCGCAATGATGAGCGGTCGGCCCGCCGCCATGTCCTCGCCGGCGCGTCGCACGCCCTGGCCCGGTGCCGCTTCATCGAGCGCCTGGGGCATCGGGCCGCTGCAATCGATGAGATCGGCATCGAGAACGCAATCGCATCCCTCCGGCATGGCGCCGCCTGCCTCTATCCAGACCGGCATTGCCGTCAGCGGCAGCGGCGAATAGGCCGACGCACCGGCAAGATCGAGCGCGCGGCACGCCCAGCCGTCTGTCCTTGCCGTGTCGCGGATGGGCTGCGCGCGTGCCCGGGGCGGCATGGCGGCGCCGATCTTCCCAAGCGTCTGGTCAAGCGGCAAAAGAGTGGGCGCAACCGGCTCCACTCCGTCGAGGAGTGCGGCGAGAGCCGCTTCGAGACCGGTCAGCGCGCCGACGGAAGGCTGCATTCTCATCATGTCCGATGATGGGGCAGATGCAACCCGCTTTGCAACCGACTTCAGGAGCGCTTCTGCTCAGCGTTCGGGAAGAACAGTTGCTGGCCGTCAATATTGTATTCGCCGATCGCCTGCTGTCCTTCAGGCGAGATCAGCCAATCTATGAAGCGTTGGCCGGGTTCAGCCTTGACGCTCGGGTGCCTCGCGGGATTCACCAGCATGACACCGTACTGGTTGAACAGCCTTTTATCGCCTTCGACCACGATCTCCAGTTCGCCGCGGTTCTTGAACGCCAACCATGTGGCGCGATCGGAAAGCACATAGGCATCCATGGCGCTGGCTGTGTTGAGCGCAGCGCCCATGCCCTGCCCTATCTCCTTGTACCAGGGGTCCCCCACCGCCGCGATATCGACACCTGCCGCCTTCCAGAGTCCGAGTTCAGCAAAGTGGGTTCCGGATTTGTCGCCGCGGGAAACAAAAACAGCTTTTTTGCTCTGGATCGATGTCAAGGCGACTGCGATATCCGGCGAACCCTTGATGCCGGCCGAGTCGCCTCTGGGCCCGATCAGGACGAAATCATTGTACATCACATTGAAGCGTTTCACGCCAAAACCTTGCTCGACGAATTTCTCCTCCTGCTCCCTGGCATGGACGAAGACCACGTCTGCGTCTCCCCGGCGGCCGGCGTCGAGGGCCTGGCCGGTTCCCTGCGCGACCACCTTCACCTCGATTCCGGTCCTTGTGGTGAACAAAGGCAGTATGTAGTCGAAAAGGCCGGAATCCCGTGTCGACGTCGTCGAGGCCACCACGATCGACTGTTCCTGTGCGCTGGCCGATGCGCCGCTGGAAGCGAGGAAAGTCAAAATGATCGCAATTGCGGTAAACAGTCGACGGTTCAGCACTGGAAGCTCCATTTCCGCGGTCAAAGCACGAGTTCCCCATGGGTAAAGGCGGCAGCTTCTGCGGATGCGGGGCGATCGAAAAAATCACCGGCGCTGGCGTGCTCGCACAGTCGGCCGCAAACGAGGAAGACGACATCTCCCGCGAGCCGTCGCACCTGGCCGAGATCGTGCGAAGCTATGACGATCTTGGTACCCGATTGGGAGGCCATCAGGATGATCTCCTCGACATGGCGGGTTGCAGCGGGATCAAGGCTGGCGGTGGGCTCATCGAGCAGCAGGATCTCGGGTTCGCGCGCCAGTGCGCGGGCAAGCGCCACGCGCTGTTGCTCGCCGCCGGACAAGCGCCGCGCAGGTCGGGCCGCCAGGCCCAGAAGGCCCACACGATCGAGAAGTTCCTCGGTGCGTGCCGCGCGACGATGGCGCGGACAGCCAGCTTGCGCCAGTGCGTAAACCACGTTGGCGGCGACGGAGCGGCGCAGCATCACCGGTTTCTGGAGCAGCATTGCCCGGCGCCCGAGGCCGCGATCGGTGCGCCCACCCCAGCTCACAGTTCCTGCGGAAGGCGCGGCAAGTCCCATGCAAACCCGAAGCAGTGACGTCTTGCCCGCGCCATTGGGACCGAGCACCAGTGTCGGCGCACCGGGAGTAATCGCCAAGTTCAGGCGGTCGAGCATGGTCGTGGCGCCGGCGCTGAGCGAGACCCGGTCCAGAACGAGAGGAAGGTCGGTTAGCGCGGCCCGCATCATCAAGCCACCCGTTGCTCCGACCACAATCGCAGGCCCCAGGCAGCGGCATTGATGGCAAGAATGAGGCCGATCAGGATGACGCCGAGCCCGATCGCGAGCGGCAGGTCTCCCTTTGATGTTTCGAGCGCGATCGTGGTGGTCATGGTTCGGGTAAAGCCCTCGATATTGCCGCCGACGATCATGACCGTGCCGACTTCGGCGGCCGCCCGGCCGAAGCCGGCGAGCATTGCGGTAATCAGGCTGAAACGGCTGTCCCACAAGAGCGTCGCCACCCGGCCTGTCGGGCCGACGCCCATCGCCGTCAGTTCGTCGCGATATTCGCGCCACAAATCCTCGGTGGTCTGGCGCGTCAGAGCCGCGATAATCGGCAGGACGAGAAGCGCCTGCGCGATGACCATGGCGGCCGGTGTGAACAGCAGGCCGAACGCGCCGAGCGGCCCTGATCGCGACAACAGCAGGTAAACGGTCAGGCCGACGACTACGGGCGGCAGGCCCATGAAGCCGTTGACAAGCACGACGAGCGCGGAACGTCCCGGAAAACGGGTCAGTGCCAGCAACGCCCCGAGCGGCAGTCCCACGACGGCCGCAACTGCAACGGCGGCCAGGGTAATGGTCAGCGAAAGCCGCACTATCGAGATCAGCGTCGCGTCGCCACTCGCGATAAGCTGCCATGCATTTAGGCCTTCTGACATACCCTTCACCTGCGCTGCGTCGTCCTGCTATTTCTGCTGCATTTACTCCGCATTCGTCAAACAATTGAACCTGCGCAAGAATATGCATAAGATTGCAGGATGGATTTGCTGACGACTGCAGAAGCCGCAGACTATTTGCGCCTTGGCGAACGCAAGCTTTACGAGCTGGTCGCCAAAAACAGCATCCCGTGCAGCAAAGTGACGGGCAAATGGCTGTTTCCGCGTAACGAGCTCGACCGGTGGGTTCTGTCGGGATTGGCGCGTCCCGACGGAATGATTGCGCCCGAGCCGCCGCCCATAGTCGGCGGCAGCCAGGACGACCTGCTTGAATGGAGCCTTCGTCAGGCGGGCTCTGGCCTCGCCTCGCTTACCGAGGGGACGGCAGGCGGCGTTGCGCGTCTTTTGCGTGGCGAGATTGCCGCTGCGGCGATCCATTTCCACGGTGATGCCGCCGACCCCAATGTGGAGGCCGCGCGCGCCATGCCGCGGCTGCACGATGCGGTGCTGATCGGTTTCACGCGGCGCGAACAAGGGCTGCTGCTGCCGCCGGGCAACCCCCGATCGCTCAACAGCCTGGCCGATGTCCTAGAAAGCGGCGCCAAGATCGCGATGCGCCAGGTCGGGGCCGGAGCCCAAATGCTGCTGGATGTCCTAGTCGCCCGCGCCGGCGCCAGCCAGAGGCGGTTGAACCGGCTCGCGCCGCCATGCCTGACAGGGCCGGAACTCGCTGCCGCGATCCGGACCGGCAGGGCCGATTGCGGCATCGCCACACGCGCCGCCGCGCGCGCCGCCGGCCTCGAATTCGTGTCATTGGCGTGGGAGAATTTCGATCTGCTGATGCGGCAGCGAACCTATTTCCAGCCTTCGATCCAGGCGCTGATCCGCCTCATGGCTGAGGACAGCTTCACCCAGCGCGCCGCAGAACTTACGGGCTATGACACCGACCCGGCCGGGCAGGTCCGATTCTTCCATTGATGTGGGGTGTCGATGGAGCGCCGGGCGCACCGCCGAACCTGTTCAGCCAAGGTCGATGTCGCCTTCGACGACGTGGTGCAGACCCGCGCGTTCGGCCGTGATCACGGCCCTCACGGTCAGGCGCCCCTGCCCTTTCAGTCCCGCATCCGCCACGGCCTTTTCGATCGCCTGCTGCGAGGTGACGCCGACCTGCTTCAGGAACTTGCGCATCGACACGTTGAAGGCATCGGTTTCCATGTTTTGAGTCATAGGATTGCCTCTAATAGCTTGGACTGTGCGGCTGGTCGGGTCGCGATCGCATGCTGTTCCCCGGCAAAGACGCTGCCCGCCAGCGGAACACGGAAACGTATGATGCGCAATGCATAAGACGCTCGCAACAGCTTTGCTCGCTGCTGTTTTCCTCGCCGGCGCGACGGCACATGGTGCGGAACTGCGCGGGCATGGCGGTCCGGTGCGGGCGATTTCCGTGGCGCCGAACGGAAAAACGGTGGCAACCGGCAGTTTTGATACCAAGGCAATCATCTGGTCGCTTGAGACCGGCGAAGCACGCGACGTGCTGCTCTTTCATGAAGGTGAGGTAACTGCCGTCGCTGCATTGCCAAACGGGCGCTTTGCCAGCGCCGGTACGGATGGTCGCATCGCGATCTGGCAAATCGGTCGAGGCGAGCCGGCCCGCATCCTGGAGGGCCACACCGGGCCTGTCGCCGACCTCGAACTGTCACCCGACGGATCGATGCTGGCTTCGGCGTCCTGGGACACCACCGTCCGGCTCTGGCCGCTTGCCGGTGGGCCAGCGCGCGTCCTCGAAGGCCATCGTGCAAACGTCAATGCGCTCGCCTTCTTGGCGGACGCAACCCTCGTCAGCGCCGGCTATGACGCGACAGTCATCTTTTGGCCGAGCCAGGCTGGGGCGGCTCCGCTTCGGGCCATCATGCCGACGCCGCTCAACGCGCTAGCAAGAGCGTCCGGCGACCGCCTGTTCGTCGCAGGTGCTGACGGGCAGCTGCGGCTGCTCGACCGGCGCGGCAAAGTGCAGCTGGAAGTTCCGGTCTTGGGCAATCCGGTGATTGCTCTCGCCGCCACCCCAGACGCGAACTATCTCGCCGTCGCCGGCATCGGTGATGGAATCCTGTTGCTGGACGCCATCAGCCTCTCCACCATCCGCACGCTCGACACCTCCGGCGTGGCGGTATGGTCGCTTGCGTTCGCGGCTGGCGGCAAGACGCTTCTGGCTGGCGGCGCCGACCATCTGGTGCGGGAATGGAACGTCGAGACGGGCGAGCGCCTTGGAGCCGCTACAGCAGGCAGGACCGATCCGATGGCCAGATACGCAGGCAATCCGGACGCAGAAGTATTTCGCGCCTGCGTTGCCTGCCATACGCTCGACCCGAACGATGGCCATCGAGCCGGGCCGACGCTGCATGGCATTTTCGGGCGCAAGATAGCGTCCGTGCCGGGTTACCATTATTCGCCCGCTTTCCGGAAAATGGACATCGTCTGGACACCGGAAACCGTGTCAGAGCTGTTCGAGCTGGGTCCGAACGCCTACACCCCCGGCACCAAGATGCCTGAACAGACGATCAGCAATGCCGAGGATCGGGCAGCCCTGATCCGCTTTCTTCAGGCCGAGACACGCACGGACTGAACTTCGACATCACCGCATTGACCGAGCGCCCAAAAGGCTCGATGACTCCAGCCTGTGGAACACCGCCCGATTGCGGCCAGTCTGCTTGGCAACATAGAGTGCTTCATCGGCCTGGCGCTGGAGCTGCTCCGGCGAAATGGCCTGGTCCGGCGCCTGGACCGCCACGCCGATGCTGAGGGTGATATAGCGGGACACGCGGGATCCAGGGTTAGGAAGACGAGCAGCTTCCACACACTCGCGAATTCGCTCGGCTACAATGGCGGCCTCCTGCTCGTTCACACTTGGAAGCAGCACGAGAAATTCCTCACCGCCGTAGCGCGCAACATGATCGCGATCGCGCCTCACGTTCTCCCGGATCAAGCGGGCGACCTCGATGAGGCAACGATCGCCCTCGGCATGACCGAGACGATCGTTGAGCTTCTTGAAGTCGTCGATGTCGCACATCAGCATGGCGGCGCCGCCGGGGCATTTGCCGCCACCGCCCCAGACGTGGTCGAGCGTTTCCGTCATCCGGCGCCGATTGTCGACGCCGGTCAGCGGATCGGTTCTCGCCAGAAGCTCCAGCCGATCGTTCGCTTCTGCCAGTTCGGCAACCCTGTGTCGGTCTCGAAGCTCGAACAGAAAAGTCTTCTGAGCCAGAATTGTCATCGTACGCCGCGCGGCGACCGTAGCGAGAATGCCGCTGGCAAAAAACAACGTGGCAGCCACCGCATTGCCAATCTCAAGGCCCGGGTTCTGCACCTGGAAGACGAGATAGAGACCGAGAGCCAAAGCCGCGACCGTCACGGTCCATGCCTGAGGGACGCCGAAGATGATGATGGCGGTAATCGCTACAAACAGCATGATGTTCAAGTGCCGTTCGTAGAACTCGCCGCCGGCGCTTGCGCCGACCAATACGATCGACAACAGGATGAGGAACATGCCTGTGATCAGGGAAACCCCCTGGACCCAGGACGGGCGCCGTTTTCGCCAGACAAGGACCACGGCTGCAGCGACGGGAGGGATGATGGCGCCAGGCAAGAGCATGGATAGCGCGATCGACCTTGGAAGCATCACCAGGTTGAGCGCCAGCGTCAGGACATCCAGGAACGCCACCCATGTCATCCAGGCGCGGATGATCTTGGCCGTTTGCGACCAGACACGTGCCTGAAACAGGCGCTTGATCTCGCCTTTGAGCCGGATGTCGCGCGTGCGCTGCGCCAGAAGTCGCTCAACTTCCGCCGTGACGGCAGGATCGTCCTGCATGTCGAGGTGCGTTCGATCTACCAATCGACGGGCCCTGAGGCCCCCCTTTCCCATACATCCATTCGAGCCACCCGGTGGTCAGCCGAGCGGCAAGCATGTAACGCTATGCTGAAGATTTGATTGCTAAAACCGTTTATTTGCGTGTTGATTGCAACCCTCGAAGCCGGCTCTCCGCTTGACGCCGGCAAGGCGGTGCACCCGACCTATGTCGAGGGGCAGTCCAAAGCGAGGGCTCAGACCGAGGGCTCAGACCGCCTTGTCGCTCGAGGCCTTGCGCTCCCGCAGATAGTCTTCAGTGGTTCGCGGCGGCGAACGACCAGGGCCGGCATAAGGATCGAAGCCCTCATTCATGGCCGCATCGACGCGGCAATTGTCGCACATCCGTACAAGGTCGAGCCGCCGTGCGTTCTCGCCTGCAAACATCCAGTGTTTGCCTTCGAGCTTGGCGACGATCCGCTCGACAGTGCTACTTGTGCCGAACGGCTTTGCGCAGCGGATGCAGTTGTACGGCTGCTCTTGCTTCACGACCCGGCTGCGAGCGCCCCATGCCTGGAAATCCACCTGCGGCGTCAAGGTGATGACCTTCTCCGGGCAGGTCGCGGCGCAAAGGCCGCACTGCACGCACGCGCTCTCGGAAAAATACAAGGCCGGCTGCTGTTCGCTATCGGAAAGCGCCCCCGTTGGACAGGCCGATACACAAGAGAGGCAGAGCGTGCAGCCTTCGACATTGACGTCCAGGCCGCCGAACGGAGCTGCAGCAGGCAATGCTACGCGGTCGACCGGCGTCGGCGCGGCTCGATGCAGCTCGAGCATGGTGCTCGTCAGCAAGCTGCGCTTCTTGCCGAGCGGCAGGAATGCCGCCGGGCGCCGCGACGCAACATCTGGAGTAATCAGGTCGAGCGCCGAGGCGAGGAGGTCGGGATCGTCCGCTTCGATCAATCCGCAGACCTCCGCGCCATAACCGAGAGACCGGCTCAAAAGATTGGCGATTGCGACGTTTGCCGCAATTCCGGCAAGCTCATGCCTTGGCTTGGCCGACGACAGCGCCCTTACGGCGCAAGCGCCCCAGGCGACCGGCGCGGTCCACGCCTCGACCCCTAACTGGGTTATCTCGTTCACCGCGACCGGCAGGACATTTGCGGGCAGACCCGCGCCGAAGCGGGCAAGTGCGTCGATCAGCGGCTCGCCATGGCCGAGATCATGGAAAAGCACAATCGCATCCAGGCCGCCCGCCTCACGATAGGTGACAAGAAGCGTCCGCAGCCGCCGAAGCAGCGACTCGGCATCCGGCACGGCGTAGGCGGCAGCACCCGTGGGACATGCCGCCGCGCAGCTGCCGCAGCCGGCGCACACTTCCGCATCGATTGCGACGTGGTCGCCGGCAGGCGCTATCGCCCCTGTCGGGCACAGATCGAGGCACCGCGTGCAGCCGGTGATGCGCGATCTCGAATGGGCGCACAGATCGGCGGAGAAATCGATGAAGCGCGGCTTGTCGAACTCGCCAACCAAATCGGCTGCCCTTGCGATCGCAACGGCGACGGAGGCGCGATCGCCGGGATCGGCCTTCACGTAGCCGTCGCGCAATTCATGAGCAGGGAAAAGTGGAACCCCGCCGGAGAGATCAAGGACGATGTCGGCGTTCGAGACCGCTCCATCCCGCGATATCCCGAAGCCAAGCCGATCGCGCGAAGATGGATTGGGCGCCGCGAAATCGTCGACTGTCAATTCGAAGGCGCCAAGATGGCCGCGCGCTTGCCGGATCGTTCCCTGCATGACGGGAAAATCCCAGACCCGGTGCGGCGCGATATCGCGCGGACGGCTAAGCAACACAGTGACATCCAGCTTTTCGGCGAGTTGCCGGCCCGCATCGATCGCCGTCGCGTCGCAGCCATAGACCAGGACGACACCATTGCTCGAAAGGGTAACGAGCGCGGGTGACGAAGCGGGTTCGGCCGCCATGGCGAGCAGAGCCGCCGCTTTCGGGCCGGCAGCAGCAGCATCCTGCGACCAGCCGCCCGTCTCGCGAATGTTTGCGAAAACCAGATCGCCTGCGAAACCGAGTTCCTCGGCGAGGTCGCCGAAAAGCGGCGCCTGTTGCGTGCAGCTGATGGTGACTGCTTCGCCGCCGCTCAGGGCGCTGCGCACCCGGTCGAGTTCCGCGCCACAGAACTGGTCCCCCGCCTCGACCCGTGCGCCCTTGCATCCGCGGGCGACGCTGGCGCCGAAGCGTGGCATGCTCCGCTCGCAGGAGCAGACAAGGACCGTGCGTCGTTTGTCCAGGCTCATTCCGACTCCCGTGGCATCTTCCTTGTCCACGCGGTAGCGCCTCTTGCTTGGAAGTATTATAAGAAATTACAGTCGCCGTCATCAAAATATGGATCGGCCTATGCGGCCCTCTGTCAGCGACATCCAACTGCCACCGCCTTACAGCCTCGTGCCGCTGAGAGAGGCCGGTGACGCCTTTGCGCACGCCTGCGCGATTGCGGCAGACGAAGGGGCAGGCACGCTTGCCTGGGTGCGCCGCTACGATCTGGCCGAATTCGCAGTGGTGCTCGAGCCTGAAGAGCCGCTGGAGGATGCGCGTCGCGCGATCTATGCCGGCATGAACGCACTTGCCGATGCGCTTGCGGTCCATGCTCCGCCGTCGCGGCCCATCACCTTCGACTGGCCCGACACTGTTCGCGTCGACGGGGTTCTCGTCGGCGGCGCCCGCCTGGGCTGGCCGGAAGGGGCACGGGAGAACGAAATCCCCGACTGGATCGTCTTCTCCGGCATGATCCGCACCGCCGTCATCCGCGCCGGCGAGCCCGGTCTGCGGCCGCTGCTTGGCGCGCTTGACGAACTCGGCTTCGTGGCGCTCGATGCCGGTGAGATCGTTGCGAGCTTCTCCCGCCATCTGATGGCCACATTCCACGAATGGAGCGATACCGGCTTCGGTTCGGTCGCCAGCCGCTGGCTCGACCGGCTGCCCCGAAAGGGCGATGAGCATGCAGAGCTTGCCGGCAACGGCGATCTGCTGATTTCCGACACGGCCTCTCACGGGCTTCGCGAGCGAAGAAGCCTGCCCGAGGCGCTTTCCAGGCCCTCCTGGCTCGATCCGACGACGGGCACGCCATGGCTTTGAAGCTGCCGCGAACGATCCGCCTCGATCCATCGGATACGTTTGTTTATTCGCGCGCTGCAGAACCGGGCGAATGGGCGGTGACCGGCACCTTCCTGTTCTTCGGCGCCGATGTGGCCAGGCTTTCCGGCAAGCAACGGCAGGCGTTCCGCGCCGGGTTCCTCGGCATTGATAGCTTCGGCTGGTCCACCCTCGTCGTGGTCACGGACGCGACCGTGCATGATCGCGCGGCGGCCGTCGATCGGCTGGCCGAGCAGCTTGTGGTGCGATGCGGTGCGCCGGACACCGAAACGGCGCGCGCCGCCGCCGAAGAGGAGATAGAATTCGCGCAATCGCTGTGCGACCACCCGCCAAACACGCTGATTGCGGTCAGCCGCACCAGCGAACAGGCCGGCACCCGCGAGTGTTTCCGAACCCTGCATCGCAAGGCGAGCCGGCTGGAGCCGGCAACGGCATTCCGCTTTGTCGAAATCGACGGCGAGGAGGAGTCGACGGAAAGTTCGATCTCCTAGCATTGGCCGGGAGGCAGAAGTGAAGGATTTCTGGGTTTCCTCAGGTCATCACCTTCTCGACAGGGATGAGGCCGGGCGCCTGCTGGTGACCGACTCCTTTCTGAAGGCATATTTTGCGCGGCCAGAGCTTCTCCCTCCCGAAACGGCCTGCCCGGCGGAGCTGCGCCTGCATCACGAGCTTTTGATGCATCATCCGCGCCGGCCGGTCGCGAAGCAGGAGATCGCCGCCCTGGAGGACCCGGATGCGCGCGAGAACTGGGAGTTCATGATCGCCTTTCGCGACCATGTGTTGGCCGCTCCCTCACTCGAGGCCGCATATCTCGCGCTGGCGCGCGGCTCGGCCGAAACTATCCCGCCGCTGTTCATGAACCAGCTTGCGCAGGTCGTCCTGCGCAATGCGCTGGATGGTCAGCACGACGCCTGCGTCGTGCGAGCCGCGGAGCTGTTTTATCGGCCGCAACGGGTGACGTCTAACGAGGGCGCCGTGCTTCTCGCCGATGCCGAAACCATAGAGCTGCATGAACAGAACCGCCATGCCTCGCCACTCCTGAACATGCTTGGTGGCCCAGCCGTCACCGAACTGGAGATACTCGACGAGAACAATGCCGAGCGTTACTTCGCCAGGAGCGACGCTTTCGATATGGTGCTCAAGCTGGGCAGCGCGCGCAGTCCGACCCGGCGCGGCCTTGCCACAGCAATGGAGATCTGGGTTCGCCATCTACTTGCGGTGGACGTGGAGATCGAGCCGGTGGAGCGGATCGAGGACGAGGACTGGGCCTGGTTCGTCGGCCTCGACGCCGAAGCGACCCGCATCGGCAACACGCTCTGGGCCGGCGATGAACTTGACCCGGAGGCTGCACAGCGCGTGATTGCACTGTTCCGGCTCACCTTCTCCGACACAGGCGAAGTACTGCCGCAGGTGGGCGCCAGGCCCGTCTGGCTCATAATGGCCATGACCCCTGACCGAACGATCCGCATGAAGCCGCAGAACCTTGTCGCAGGCCTGCCGTTTCGCGCCCTAGGGACGGTGAACTAGGAGGATTGGTGCCATGGTGCAGGAGACGGCGGAAGTCGGGGTGATCGTCGAGCGACGGGCTCTGGACAACCCGTGGATCGACCATGTCTGGGTTCCCGTGGCCGTGCTGGCGGGCGCGCCGAGCGCGGCGCCATGGTCGGTGCTGCACGAATCAGACGGCGTGACGCGCTTCTATGCCGGAACTTTCAAGCTTGAGCTCTTCGGGTGCGACACGGGCATGTACCGGGACAACCTCCGTTCGGGGCGGCCTAGCCTGTGGATCGCGCTCCGGTCGAGCGATGCTCCACCCGGAGTTGTGCTGCACCTGGTGACCGCTGACCCTTTCGAGGGCGAGTCGCTGACCGAGGCTGGCCCCGACATCATCGAGGCCGTGCCGATGCCGATCGAGCTTCAGCAATGGCTGGCCGCCTTTGTCGAGACGCATCACGTCGAGCGTCCTTTCATCAAGCGCAAGCGCGATCGGGCGGACCCTGATGCCCTGGCGAGGCGCGGCCCTCGTTCCGGAACGACGGATGATGCCGAATGAGCGCGGGACGCGACAATGTCTTCGCCCGCTGGTCGCGCCTGAAACAGGCGGCGCGTTACAGTTCGACTGCGGGGCCGCAGAACGATCAGCTTTCGCCTGACGAAGTTGCGGCGCCAGCCGATACTGGTGAGCAGCTTGCACCAGCAATTGTCGAGCCGGAGGCCGCCGAGCCCGCCGAGCCCCTCCCTCGCCTCGAGGATCTGACCGCTCAAAGCGATCTCTCAGCCTTCCTGCGCAAAGGCGTGCCCAAAATGTTGAAGCGCGCCGCATTGCGCAAGATGTGGTCGCTCGATCCGGCAATTCGTGATCATATCGGGCCTTCCGAATATGCTTGGGACTTCAACAGCCCTGGATCCATGGCGGGATTCGGCCCCTTGAAAGCATCCAGCGAAGCTGTCGTGGATTTCCTGTCGAACGGCGGCAACCCGACCGATCCGGCGCCCGCCGCCATGGCTTCGCAGGCGCCGGAGAAGGCGCCAGCGACCAGCGCCGTTTTGGCGGACGAGGGCGTGAACGCCTCAGCCGATGGGTCGGATTCTGTCACGCCGGACAGTTCGATCGAACCGGCAAACCCCGAATCTCCTTCGGCCGACGGCGCCGGGACCGCCATCGACCGCGACGAAGGCGCCGGCGCCGGCGCCGCGGAATCATCGCCGATCGATCGCCAGCGACGCCATGGCGGCGCCATGCCGCGCTGATCTGGATTTGTTGCCATTTTGGCACAGTCGCTGTTGCAATTGCCGGGCGGGGCACTAGTATTCACTTTACCCACTCGTTGAGGGGCACGGTCGAGGTCAGTAGATGAACCCAGACTTGCGCCTGGAGGAGGCAATCGGCACGTCGTTCGGAGCTGACGCTCTGGTTCCCGGCGTAGAAGATGCTGACGTCAACGACGTGAACAGCGCACGCGCGGATGAGTACGCGCTGCTCGCCACGCTTCTCCTGGCCGCTCCGGATGCAAACCTCATGGCGCGGCTTTCAGGGCTGCGAGGCGACGCCGAGACCCCGCTCGGCAAGGCTCATGCCGCACTCGGCCAGGCCGCTTCTTCAGCCTCTCCGGTTGCCGTCAGTCGCGAGTATTTCGAGCTCTTCACCGGGGTCGGGCGCGGCGAACTCGTTCCCTATGCCTCCTACTACCTGACCGGCTTTCTCAACGAACGGCCGCTTGCCCGCCTGCGCGGGGACATGAGGCGCCTCGGCCTTGAACGCGCGGACGGTCATTTTGACCCGGAAGATCATCTCGGCACGCTGTTCGAGATCATGAGCGGCTTTGCCGCCACCCATTTCGTGGTTCCCGCCGGCGAGGAGCGGGACTTCTTTGAACGTCACATCGCGCCGTGGGCGAGCCGTTTCTTGGCCGATCTGGAAAACGCGGCCTCGGCCAGGTTTTACCGGGCAGTCGGCGCGTTGGGGCGGATTTTCATCGACATCGAAGCCGAAGGCTTTGCCATGGAGGCGCGACCAAGCTCGTGACCTGATCGCGTCGACGCATAGGGAGGAAGGCAGATGCAGGAAAAGCAACAGACGGCAATGAACCGCCGCAGTTTCCTTCGCGCCTTCGGCGGCGCATCCACTACCGCCATGGCCGCCGCCGCCGTGACGCTCACCCCAGGAGAAGCGCAAGCTTACGATCCCGGTGAGGAGGAGACGAGGGCTCGCTACCGCGAGACCGAGCACGTCAAGGCATTCTACCGTGTGAACGGTTATGAGACGTTGAAGAAATGAGGGCGCCATGCTGACCAAGCGCAAGAGCGGTCAGGCGAGCCGCACAAGATTGCACACACTGATGGGCACGGTCGCCTCCGCTCCCATCGACCGGCGAACCTTCCTTCGCCGTTCCGGTCTCGCGGCCGGCGGAATGGCTGCACTCGGGTCGTTCCAGCTCGGCACCGTTCAGAAGGCGGCGGCCATCAGTCCGCCGCAGCCGGGCGTGCCTATAGAACTGAAGAAAAGCGTCTGCACCCATTGCGCAGTCGGCTGCACCGTTACCGCCGAAGTCCAGAACGGAGTTTGGACCGGTCAGGAGCCTTCGTGGGACAGCCCGATCAACCGCGGCTCCCATTGCGCCAAGGGCGCAAGCGTACGCGAGCTCGTACACAGCGACCGCCGGCTAAAATACCCGATGAAGCTCACCGCAGGGCAGTGGGAGCGTGTCTCCTGGGACGACGCAATCAATGGGATTGGCGACAAACTGCTCGAGATCCGTGAAAAGTCCGGCCCGGAGTCCGTCTACTGGATGGGGTCGGCCAAGTT
The DNA here is from genome assembly GCF_055811135.1 of Mesorhizobium sp. WSM4817. NCBI lineage: Bacteria > Pseudomonadati > Pseudomonadota > Alphaproteobacteria > Hyphomicrobiales > Phyllobacteriaceae > Mesorhizobium > Mesorhizobium sp. WSM4817. The sequence continues at coordinate 17,609 of NZ_JBVVQQ010000025.1, forward strand.
TTCCAACGAAGGAACCTATCTCTTCCGCAAGCTCGCGGCCCTGTGGGGAACAAACAATCAGGACCACCAAGCCCGCATCTGTCATTCGACGACCGTCGCCGGCGTAGCCAACACCTGGGGCTACGGCGCGATGACGAACTCCTTCAACGATATCCGCAATTCGAAGACCATGATCATCATGGGCGGCAACCCGGCTGAGGCGCATCCGATAGCGATGCAGCATCTGCTGGAAGGCAAGGAACTCAACCAGGCCAATCTGATTGTCATCGATCCCCGTTTCACGCGCACCGCCGCCCATGCGACCGAGTACGTCCGGTTCCGGTCCGGCACTGACATAGCGCTGTTGTGGGGCATGCTTTGGCACATCTTCGAGAACGGCTGGGAGGACAAGGAATTCATCGCGCAGCGCGTCTACGGGATGGATGAGGTCCGCAAGGAAGTCGCGAAATACACGCCGGAGGAGGTTGAACAGATCACCGGCGTGCCTGGCGATCAGGTGAAGCGTGTCGCCGAGATGTTCGCCACGCAGAAGCCGTCGACGATGATCTGGTGCATGGGCCAGACACACCACACGGTTGGCACGGCCAATACACGCGCAAGTTGCATACTGTGTCTCGCCACCGGCAATGTCGGCAAGCCGGGGACGGGCGCGAACATCTTCCGCGGCCATGACAACGTCCAGGGCGCGACGGATATCGGGCTCGATGTGGTCACCCTGCCCTTCTATTACGGGCTGACGGAAAGCGCCTGGAAGCACTGGTCGCGCGTTTGGGAGATCCCCTACGAGGACCTGCTGAGCCAGTTCGACTCGAAGGATGCCATGGAAACCCCGGGCATACCGCTGACAAGGTGGTTCGATTCCGTCTCGCTGCCCAAGGACAAGATAGCGCAGCGCGACAGCATGCGCGCCATGTTCATTCAGGGCCACGCCAGCAACAGTATCACCCGTATCCCGGATTCGATGAAAGGCCTGACAGGCCTGGAGCTGCTTGTCGTCGCCGATCCCCATCCCACCACCTGGGCATCGCTGGCGGTGGAGGCGGGGCGAAAGGACAACACTTATCTGTTGCCGGTCTGCACGCAATTCGAGACGTCAGGCTCGCGCGTCGCCTCAAATCGGGCCATCCAGTGGGGTGAGCAGATCGTGAAGCCGAGCTTCGAGCAGAAGGACGACTACCAGGTCATCTATCTGTTGTCGAAGAAGCTCGGGCTTGCCGACAAGATGTTCAAGAAGATAGCCGTCGAGGGCGACCGTCCGGTGCCGGAGGACGTGCTGCGCGAGATGAACCGCGGCAGCTGGTCGACGGGCTATTGCGGTCAGTCGCCGGAGCGGCTCAAGGCGCATATGAAGAACCAGCACAAGTTCGACCTGGTGACGATGCGGGCTCCCAAGGACGATCCCGAGGTCGGCGGCGACTATTACGGCCTGCCTTGGCCATGTTGGGGCAAGCCTGAGATCCGCCACCCGGGTACGGCCAATCTTTACAGCACCGGCCTGCATGTCATGGACGGCGGCAGCCCGTTCCGCGCCCGCTTCGGCGTCGAACGAAACGGCCAGACCCTATTGGCGGAAGGCTCCTACACGCAAGGCTCGGAACTCACCGACGGCTATCCGGAGTTCACCATGGCCGTGCTCAAGAAACTCGGCTGGGACAAGGATCTGACGGCGCAAGAACGCGCCGTGATCGAAAAGATCGGCGACGACATCAACAAGGTCTCGTGGTCGACGGATCTGTCAGGCGGGATCCAGCGCGTCGTGCTCAGCCATGGCTGCCATCCCTACGGCAACGGCAAAGCGCGCGCAGTAGCGTGGAACCTGCCCGACCCGGTACCCACCCATCGCGAGCCGATCTATTCGCCGAGGGTGGATCTGGTCGCAAAATATCCGACCTATCCCGACGCCACACAGTTCCGGTTGCCGAACATAGGCTTCAGCGTGCAGCAGGCGGCGGTGGAAAAGGGCATCGCCAAGACGTTCCCGCTGATCCTGACCAGCGGCCGGCTCGTCGAATATGAGGGCGGCGGCGAGGAAACGCGGTCGAACAGATGGCTGGCCGAGCTGCAGCAGGAGATGTTCGTCGAGATCAACCCGGCCGATGCATCCGAACGCGGCATCGGCGATGGGACCTGGGTTTGGGTCAATGGTGCCGAGAACAACGCGAGGGCGCGGGTGAAGGCTCTGGTCACGGAGCGCGTCGGCCGCGGCGTCGCGTTCATGCCCTTCCACTTCGGTGGCTGGTTCCAGGGCAAGGCTCTCAGGGCCTACTATCCGCAGGGCACCGATCCATATGTTCTGGGAGAGAGCGTCAACAGCATCACCACCTACGGCTACGACCCGGTGACGGGCATGCAGGAGCCGAAGTGCACGCTCTGCCAGATCGTTGCGGCGTGAACGGGAGGAACAGAAATGGCCAGGATGAAATTCCTTTGCGACGCTGATCGTTGCATCGAGTGCAATGCCTGCGTCACCGCCTGCAAGAACGAGCACGACGTGCCATGGGGCATCAACCGGCGCCGCGTCGTCACCATCAATGACGGCAAGCCCGGTGAACGATCCGTCTCGATGGCGTGCATGCATTGCACCGACGCGCCTTGCGCGGCGGTCTGCCCGGTCGACTGCTTCTACACCACGGCCGACGCGGTGGTGCTCCACTCCAAGGACCTCTGCATCGGGTGCGGTTATTGCTTCTACGCCTGCCCGTTCGGCGCCCCGCAATATCCTCGTGTGGGCAACTTCGGTTCGCGCGGCAAGATGGACAAATGCACCTTCTGCGCCGCAGGCCCGGAAGGTGATTCCACCGAAATCGAATATGCCAAGTACGGGGCCAACCGGCTGGCTGAAGGCAAGCTGCCGCTTTGCGCCGAAATGTGTTCAACCAAGTCGCTCCTGGCCGGCGACGGCGAGATCATCGCGGCGATCTACAAGGAGCGTGTGACGCAGCGTGGCTATGGTTCGGGAGCCTGGGGCTGGCAGACGGCCTATCGAGAAACGATCGACGTGTAGGAGGCAGTCGGGCTCGTCCCGCGCGCAAACGGAGTTTTCACGGAGGACGCATAAATGCCGGACAACAGGCTTGGTCGACTGATGCCGCAGGCTATCGCGGCGTTCATGACGCTCACGCTGCTGGTCGCCGCGCCCGTGTACGCGCAAGCCCCATCCGGGAGCAACCCGACCGCTCAGGCGGTGAACGAACAGCAGCTTCTTGATGAGCTGCGGAAGATCGAGGGACGCGTCACCCTGCCCAATACGGCCGCCGGCTTGCTCGAGCAGCCGCAAGGCCGCGATTACCGCAGCTTCCACGAGGGCTGGCTGCCTTGGATCGGCGGCATCGCGATAACAGGCATTTTGCTGCTGCTGGCGCTGTTCTATGTCTACCGGGGCCGCATCCGTACATTGGCGCCCGAATCGAGCGTAAGGATTTTGCGCTTCGGTGCCCTGGAGCGGCTGACCCACTGGATGACCGCCACGGCGTTCATCATCCTGGCCATCACCGGCTTGAACTTTATCTTCGGCAAGCGTCTGCTGATGCCGCTGATCGGGGCCGATGCATTTTCAACCTGGTCGATCTGGGCGAAATACGCCCACGACTTCGTCTCCTGGGCGTTCATGCTCGGCATATTGGTCATGCTGGTGACATGGGTCTGGGACAACCTTCCCGATCGCCATGACGCGCATTGGCTCAGAGTCGGCGGCGGCTTCTTCGACAAGACCAACCGGACGCATCCGCCGGCGGGACGTTTCAACACCGGCCAGAAGCTGATCTTCTGGGCCGTCGTGCTCGGTGGGATTGCGCTGTCGGTGTCCGGCATATTCATGCTGTTCCCGTTCGCATTCACCGACATAAACGGCATGCAGACGGCCCAGTATGTTCATGCGACTGTCGGCATAATCCTGATCGCTGTTATTATCGCTCACATCTATATCGGCACGCTCGGGATGGAAGGCGCCTACGAAGCAATGGGCTCGGGCACGGTCGATATCAACTGGGCGAAGGAGCATCATAGCGCTTGGGTCGAAACGCAGGAGGCGAAAGGTACGATACCGCCGCGCTCGGCGGCCGAACCGGCCGAATAAAAGCTTCTGCGCACAATCGGAATGCCCGGGCCAATGGTCCGGGCATTTTTTTTGGGAGTGCCACTAGGCTTTCATTGCGCAGCCTCAAAATCCACGCCAGCGAGCGCAGGTGGATATCCAGGCTACGAAGGCGTCTCCTCGCCGCCCGCGGCTGCGGTTGAGTTGTCGCCCGGTTCGCCGGTCCAGTTTTGACCGACCAGATTGTGCCCCGGATCGCCGACGCGAGTGCTCTCGCTGCTGTAAACCTGCCATGCCGGCTGTTGCTGCTGCGCGCTCAGAAGAAAATAGCCGGCCCCGAACGCGATTGCGATCGAAACGACAATTCCGGTCAAGATCATACCCATCCCGCCTTCTCCCTTTCACCTTCTCAAAGTCCGCAGTCATGCTCTCATTGTGGCGGTGGCGTCTGCGGCGCTGGAGTCTGCGGCGCAGGATCCTGCCCCGTCACAGATGGATTGCCAGATCCCTGAGGGGCCGCACCGGACTTTTGCTGATACTGCAAGTCGAGCGCCGCCAGTGCAAGCAACGGCGGCGGCATGGCGACGCCGGCCACTCGCATTTCCCGCGCGGTCTTCTGGCATTGTGCAATGTCATTGGCGGCGGCCAGTTCCTCCGCTTTCGCGGCGTTGATCACGGAATCCTTGGGAGTGCTCGACGTATCGGAGGGGGGCACCGGCGCGGCTCTGCTTTCCTTCTGGGGCGCGTTCGTCGCCGATCCGCTGGCCACCTTCTCCTTGCTCGGTTGTGGAGCATCGCTGGCAACCCCAGCCTGCCCGGTAATTTTCTGCGCCGAGCCGGTCCCTGCCTCCGGCTTGGCCGGCGCGGCTGCGCTGGTAGAGGATGTGCCAGACTGCTGAGCCGGGGCAGCAGCGGTCGGGCTGACCGCTTCCGCAGGCGCCTTCATGAAGGCGAGGAGCTCCTGGCAGAGATTTGCAGGCCCGCCTGCCTGCTGGGCAGGTGTTTCAGCCGCTGGGGCCGCTGGAGCCGCTGGGGCCGCTGGAGCCGCTGGAGCCGCTGGCTCGGGGGCAGTGCTCGTCTGCGCCAGCGATGTTGACGCCGACAGGGCAACGATTCCTGCGAGAAGCATTTTTTTCATCGCCTTGCTCCTTCCGTGATGAAAATCACCCGCCTCCGCGACAACATAACGTCAGAGGTGCCCGAACGATCCATGGAATTGCAACGCCTGCCTCGCAATTCGGCCATCGGGCGATCCCGCGGCCTTCCCGACTCTTCAGCTCAACGAATGCGCCCGCCCTCGACGAGGCGAGCACCGATGATTGCTGAAGTCGCAAGGGCTGCTTGGCGAGCGATTGGATGCGCCCGCCTTGGCTAAAGCGAAGGCCAATTGCGGACGGGGATTCGAATGTCCGCCGAGAGGGGTACGTGGTCCCTCAGCTTTGTTATGGCGATCTCGTCATAGGTGCCGAGTTCGACAAAGGAATGGGAACGTTCCGAGGCACAAATATGTAGTCGATATGGAAGGCCTGATCCTGCTTCCATCGATGGAAGTAGGTCGGTGACTTTTCCTCGCCGAACCTTTCGTCGTGGAATTCATGCCATGCGCTTACCAGACCAAGTCGAGAGATAAGCTCCAGGACGCGCGCAAAATGACCGTCCGGACTTCGATTCGCGTGGAACCTTGTAGATTGATTGAAATCGCCCGCACCACAGCAGCACGCTTCCGATAAGGTGCTTGACCGGTTCGCGCCATACATGCGCCGCTTATCGACGATCTTTTTTCCAAACTGCAGGAGACGAGCGGACGTGCGGTTGTCACGTCCCAATGCTATGCGGGTGGTGCAATAGCGTTTTCGGAGTGTAGCAAATGTCCAATCTGCCGATTTAATCGAAGCCTATATCGCCGCCTATAACCGCAGAATGAGAAGCAGGTCGGACCTCTATGCGGGAGCGGCCCTGTTCCTCCCGACACAACCGCCGCACGTCGGGATGCGCAATGGCTTGTCAGATCCGCTTTGGCTCGAGCGCATGGCGATGCCTACGCAGCGGATAAACGCGAGATGTGCGTTCGCGCTCCGCGGTTAGCCGCTTCCTTGTCAAGATTGACGATGTTCGATGTTTGTTCAGTAGCAAGCTGTCGGTTGTGGTGGTCAGTACAAAAAATTGATTTGTGCGGCACACAAGCTGCCTAGATGTTACGGACTTCGCATGAAGGACCGATTACGAGGGGTAACCATGGTTCACACTGCACGCCTCCGCCACGATTCTCTGGCCGCCCCCTCCAGCAGAAACGTCCCTGCAAAATGGCTCGCCGCCGCGGCCTTCGCGGCGCTCGGCTTGCTCGCGGCCCCAGCCGCACAGGCGCAGGAAGCGCCTCCCGCGCCCGTCGTCACGGTAGCCAAGCCGCTGGTGCGCGATATCGTCGAGGACGATGAGTTCGTCGGCCGTTTCGAAGCCGTCGACCAGGTTTCGCTGCGCTCCCGCGTCGGCGGCTATCTCGACCAGGTCCATTTCCAGGACGGTACGCTGGTCAAGCAGGGCGACCTCCTGTTCACCATCGACCAGCGGCCGTTCAAGGCGGCGCTGAACCAGGCGCAGGCGCAGGTCGACTCGGCCAAGACCCTGGTCGAATTCAGCAAGATGCAGTTCGAGCGCGCCGAGACACTGTCGCGCGAAGGCAACATACCGGTTTCGACACTGGACGACCGCCGCCGCGAATATCTCGCCGCCCAAGCGCAACTGGACGGCGCGGAGGCGGCACTTGAAAACGCAAGTCTCGATGTCGAATTCACCGAGATCAAGGCGCCGTTTTCCGGCCGGGTCGACCGCCGGCTCATCTCGCCGGGCAATCTGGTGCAGGCCGACCAGACCGTGCTGACCACCATCGTCTCGATCGACCCGATCGACTTCTATTTCGACATCGATGAGCGGAGCTACTTCGCTTATGCGCGCGACGCCCGCGAGCGCGGCGGCGTCATGCAGGAGGGCGCCGGCGGCGTCGATGTTATCGTCCGTGTCGCCGACCGTGATGAAGCGACGGTCAAGGGCAAGCTCGACTTCGCCGAGAACCGTCTGGACGAAGCTACCGGCACGATGCGGGCCAGGGCGCGCTTCGACAACAAGGACGGCGTGCTGCAGCCGGGCATGTTCGGCCGCATCAACGTGCCCGGCTCGCTGCCGCATCCGGGCGTGCTTCTGCCTGACGAGGCGATTGGCGCCGACCAGAACCGCCGCATCGTCTTCGTTGTCGACCAGGCAGGCCTGATCTCGGCCAAGCCGGTCCGCACCGGCCCGCGCATCGACGGCTATCGCGTTATCCGTGAGGGCCTCACCGGCGAAGAGACTGTGGTAGTCAACGGGCTGGTGCGAGTGCGGCCGGGCGTCACCGTCAAGCCCGAGATGACCAAATTGCCGCCCAAGGTTGAAGCCGAAGGGCAGACGCAATGAACTTCGCCCATTTCTTCGTCAACCGCCCGATCTTCGCGGTGGTGCTGTCGATCGTGCTCGTGCTCGTCGGCGGCATCGCCTATACGCAGCTTCCGGTCGCGCAATATCCCGAAATCGCGCCACCGACCATCGTGGTGCGCGCCTCCTATCCGGGCGCCGACGCCGAGACGGTCGCCGCGACCGTGGCGACGCCGATCGAACAGGAAATCAACGGCGTCGAGCACATGCTCTACATGTCGTCCTATTCCTCCGGCGAAGGCTCGATGTCGCTCACCATCACCTTCCGCCCCGGCACCGATCTCGACGCGGCGCAGGTGCTGGTCCAGAACCGCGTCTCGATCGCCGAAGCGCGCCTGCCGGAAGAGGCGCGCCGGCTCGGCATCACCACGGCGAAAAGTTCGCCCGACCTGATGATGGTCATCCATATGCTGTCGCCCGACGACACGTATGATCAGCTCTACGTCTCGAATTATGCGCGTTCGCGCGTGCGCGACGTCCTGCTGAGACTGGACGGCGTCGGCGACGTGCAGATCTTCGGCGAGCGCGAATATTCGCTGCGCGTCTGGCTCGACCCGGAAAAGCTGTCCGCCTACGGCATGACCGCAGGCGACGTAGTCCAGGCGCTGCGCGACCAGAACGTCCAGGTGTCGGGCGGCTCGATCGGCGCGCCGCCGATTGGCGACGGCTCGGCCTTCCAGTATACGGTCACCACGCAAGGGCGCTTCGAAGACGCACGCGACTTCCGCTACGTCATAGTCAAGTCGACCGAGGACGGCCGCTTGATCTCCCTGCAGGACGTGGCGCGCATAGAGCTCGGCGCCAGGGACTACGTCACCAATTCCTATCTCAACAACAAGGCGGCGGTGGCGCTCGGCATCTTCCAGCGGCCGGGCACCAATGCCTTGGCCTCGGCGGAAGAAATCCAGCAGACCATCGCGGAGCTTTCGGAGGATTTCCCGGAGGGGCTGGCCTACGAGATCATCTACAATCCGACCGAGTTCATCGCCGAATCTATCAACGAGGTCTATGTTACCATCGCCGAGGCGATCCTGCTGGTGGTGATCGTCATCATCGTGTTCCTGCAGTCATGGCGCATGGCGATCGTGCCGATCGTGGCGATACCGGTCTCGCTGATCGGGACGCTTGCCGTGCTGCTCGCCTTCGGCTTCTCGCTTAACATGCTCACTCTGTTCGGGCTGGTGCTGGCGGTCGGCATCGTTGTCGACGACGCCATCGTGGTTGTGGAAAATATCGAGCGGAACATCCGGCTGGGGCTCGCTCCGCGCGCCGCTGCGCACAAGACCATGGATGAAGTGGGAAACGCGGTCCTCGCGATCTCGCTGGTGCTGATCTCCGTCTTCGTTCCGGCGGCTTTCATTCCCGGGATTTCCGGCCAGTTCTACCTGCAGTTCGCCATCACCATCGCGGTCTCCACCGCGATCTCCGCATTCAACTCGCTGACGCTTTCGCCGGCTCTCGCTGGCGTGCTTTTCAAGCCGCACAGCGAGGAACATTCGAACTTCTTCCTGGCAAGGTTCGGCCGCGCTCTGGCGAACGGGTTCAACAACGGGTTCGACAGGATGGCGGACGGCTATGCGTGGCTGGTGCACAGACTGGTCGGAACGACTCTGGCGCTTGCCGCCATGCTGCTCGTCTTCGCAGGCCTGCTCTACGCGACCTATCACATGCTGCAGACGGTGCCGCGCGGCTTCATCCCGAACATGGACCAGGGTTATGCGATCGTCGTCGTGCAATTGCCGGAGGGCTCTTCGCTCGCCCGAACGGACGCAATCATCCAGAAGGCGTCGGATATCATCCGCGAGACCCCGGGTGTCGCCAACGCCGTCGCCTTCGCAGGATTCAACGGCGCGACATTCACCAACGCCAGCAATTCCGGCGTGATCTTCGCGCCATTCAAGAGCTTCGAGGAACGGCTCGAGAGCGGCGATACTTCCGACAAGATCATCGGCACGCTGTTTGGCAGCCTGCAAAGCATCCAGGAGGCCTTCATTATCGCGCTGCCGCCGCCGCCAGTGCGGGGCATCGGCAACTCCGGCGGCTTCAAGATGATGCTCCAGGAGCGCAACAGCGCCGACATGCGGCCGATTCTGGCGCTGGCCAACGAAATCGCCGGCAAGGCCAACCAGACGCCCGGGTTGATGGGCGTCTTCACCACCTTCTCGGCCTCCAGCCCGCAATTCTTCCTGGCGATCGACCGCGACAAGGCGCGCATGCTGAACGTGCCGATCCCCAACATCTTCGAGACGCTGTCGATCAATCTGGGCACCGCCTATGTCAACGATTTCAATGCCTTCGGTCGCGTCTACCAGGTGCGGGCGCAAGCCGACCAGGCTTTCCGCATCGATCGCGACGACATATTGAAGCTGAAGGTGCGCTCGGCGGCCGGCGACCTGGTGCCGCTCGGCACACTGGTCGAGATCCGCGACGTCACCGGTCCCTCGCTCGTGCAACGCTACAACATGTATGTCTCCGTACCGCTTCAGGGCAATGCAGCGCCTGGTGTCGCCACGGGTACGGCGCTCGACCTGATGGAGGGGATCGCAGCCGAATCGCTGCCGCAGGGCACTTCCTTCGAATGGACTGAACTCGCCTTCCAGGAGCGGCAGACCGGCAACACGGCGGTCTTCATCTTCGGCCTGTCGGTTCTGTTCGTCTTTCTGGTGCTCGCCGCGCTATACGAAAGCTGGATTACGCCCTTCGCCATCGTGCTTATCGTCCCGCTCAGCGTACTGGCCGCCCTCTTGGGCGTCGCCTTCCGCGGTCTCGACAACAACATCCTAGTGCAGATCGGGCTGATCGTGCTCATTGGCCTGGCGGCGAAGAACGCGATCCTGATCGTCGAATTCGCGCGCCAAGGTGAGGAGCGCGGCCTTGACGCCGTCGAGGCGGCCGTCGAGGCCTGCCGGCTGCGGCTGCGGCCGATCCTGATGACGGCGTTCGCCTTCATCCTGGGCGTGGTGCCACTAGTGATCGCCAGCGGGCCTGGCGCGGAAATGCGCCAATCGCTCGGCACGGCCGTGTTCTCCGGCATGCTGGGCGTGACGTTGTTCGGCCTCTTCCTGACGCCGGTCTTCTACGTTGCTCTGCGCAGGACATTCCGGCGCAGGCGGCCTGAAGCCGGCCCGACCCTGGCTTCCGAGAGCGGCGCAGCCGAGTAGACGCCGAGCCGATGAGGCGCCGGGTTCAGTCTGAAGCCGGACCGGCGGGTTCCTGGATCCCGCGGAGGGATGGATCGGCGATCCATCCCTCGAGCGGATCGAGATGTTCCGGCGCGCCGTATCGCTCGCTTCGCATCCGTCGTCACGGCGCTCGCCGAGAGACGACTTGCTACCCCAGAGTTAATCGAACCCACAACAGTTGGTTGTCGCCTTCTCCGCCAATGTCACGAAGCTCGATCCTGCTCTGAAGGACTCAGGAAGCATATCCGAGCGCTTATGCATACGTGCGGATGGACGTAGGAGTCATCAGGCCCGACGACGCCGGCCGTGGCGGTACACCAGAATGTTGCGGTCGAACTGTAGCCTGCGTTGAAGTCGACGCCGCTCCCGTAACCTGTCCCGGGTGCGCCCTTGGAGCGCAACCGTCGGCAGACTGCCGGCGCCGCGTGTGGCTGCGAAGTTGCCGAACCCATTTTGGACGCCCGCAGGACGCTAGCCCGCGGCAGCGGCCAGGATCGTGCGGCGAACAACCGTCTCCAGCACTGGCACCTTGTAGCCGTTCTTCGCCAGCGGGGTAGCGCCGGCCACCGCGGCACGGGCCGCCTGTCGCGCCAAGTCGTCGGTAAGCCTGTTGCCGATTAGGAGACGTTCGCTTTCGACGGCACGGCGAGGCGTTGGTGCGACCCATCCCATGACGATCGAAGCATTTTGCACTGTCTGGCCCTGCATCGTCAGCACCACCGCCACATCGCAGATTGGCCAGTCGTAGCTGTCGCGCTCGGTCTGCTTGCGGTAGGCGGCCTTCGCCCCGGCGTACAGCGGCGGAACGATCACGCGCGTCATAACCTCGCCAGTCTCGATCCTCGCATCGTGAGCGCGCTGCATTTCGGGTGGCAAGAAGAAATCCGAGAGCTTTACGACGCGTGAGCCGTTGGCGCCGCCGGCAAGTTCGGCGCTTGCATCATAGGCGACCAGTGCCGTCGCCGGCGTCGAGGCTTGGACCATCGCGTTTTTGTCGTTGTCGAAGATCGCGTGATGCTGGTTCTCGTCAGCGCCCCTGCTCCCCATCTCATCTGCACCTTCGCCATGAAAATGATCGTGCCGAAAATACCAGCAGCGCGGCCGCTGCAGCAGATTGCCCCCGATCGTTGCGGCGTTGCGGACCTGCGGCGTCGCCGCATGTCCGGCAGCATCCGACAGCGCCAAGTAGCGCGCGCGGATCTGTGGATCGTTGTCGATGCGGTCCAGCGTCACAAGCGCGCCGAGCGACAGCCCGTTTTCCGTGTCGACTTCGTCGAGACCGCGGATGGTCTTCAGATTTACGAGTCGCATCGGCGCTAGAATCCCTTCCTTCATCAAGTCCAGAAGGTCGATCCCGCCCGCTTTCGCGATGACGGGGCGTTGCTCGGTGCTTTCGGCAAGCAGACCTGCTGCCTGCTCGACCGTCGTGGCATCCACCCATTCGAAGCTGTTCATGGCCATGATGGACTCCTTCTGGCCGATCTCAGGCGCTGAGCGTCGCCAGCACATTTGCCGGGTTCATCGGCAAAGTGCGAATCCGCTTTCCGGTGGCGTTGTAGAATGCATTGGCGATCGCGGCGCTGGTCGCCACATTGCTTGCCTCGGCGATGCCTCGCGCGTCGGTCGACGACTGCGCCCCGATCTGCTCCATGAGCAGCACCTCGATCGCCGGCGTCTCGCGTGATCCGACCATCTTATATTGATCGACATTGGCGTTGAGTTGATGGCCGCTCGCCGCGTCCATGATGCGGTCCTCGTAGATCGCGTAGCTGATACCCTGGATGATGCCGCCGATCACCTGGCTCTCGACCAGTTTGGGGTTGATCGGCCTGCCGCAATCGCTGGCAGCGACGATGCGCTCGACCTTGACCACGCCGGTCTCGACATCGACCGCCACCTCGGCGAATTGGACACCGCCCAGCCCATGCCGGCTGATGGAGAGCTCTCCCGGCACCGCAAATCCCTCATAGTCGTCGTGCCGCTTAGCGAGTTTCGAGATTTCGCCGAATTTGGCTTCCTTGGCTGCATCCTTGAGCGGCCTTGCGGCTCCCTCCTTGCCGCGGACGCCCACCTTGCCGTCGGCGAAAAAGATGTCATCGGGATCGGCGTCGTCGAAAAGCGGCGCGAGGCGCGCGGCCAGGTCGCGTGCCGCCGCATAGGCCGCATTGCGGGCAGGCGCGGTCACCGACGCAGTCACCCGGCTTCCGCCGGACGGCGGTCCCCACGGGAACCGCGTGTCGCCGATAAAGACGCCGATGTCCTCGGCGTTGAGGCCGAACTCCTCTGCAACCACCTGGGCAAGCACAGTCCGCGTGCCGGTGCCGACATCCTGCGTGCTGTTGTAGACGGAGACCGACCCGTCATCGGCGACCCGCACCTCCACCGTCGTCGGAGGACTGACGACATACACCCACTGCGCCTGCGCCATGCCAATCCCCCGCTTGATCGGCCCGGCGTCGGCGTTCGGCGGACGCCGGCGGCTCCAGCCGAACCGCTCGGCCGCGACCTTGCGTTCATGTGCCCGTGCAAGCATGTCGTCGGTGGGCTTTGTGTCGATGCGATCGCGCAGGATCAGCGGGTCGAGTTGCAGCCGATCCGCGAGTTCGTCCATCGTCTGCTCGAGCGAGAAGATGCCCTGCACCTGTCCGGGTGCGCGGAAAGCCGCGCACGGGCCGGCATTCGTGAACACGTCATACTGCTCGGTGCGCATGTTCGGGCACGGATATAGCGCATTGTAGCAGAAGCCTATGCCGGCGCCCCCAGCGATGCCGCCGGAGCCCCAGCTTATGACGTCGATGGCGGTAAGGGTGCCATCTTGTTTGGCGCCGATCCGTACGCGCTGCAAGCTGTTGGGGCGATTGCCCGCCGAAACATGCTCTTCACGGCGGTCCAGCATCATGCGCACGGGCGCGCCAGCCTTTTGCGACAAATGAATGGCGAGGAGGCCGAAATTGTTGATCCCATATTTGGCGCCGAACCCGCCGCCGGTGAAGTCGCTGATTACCCGGATCTTGCTCTTGGGCAGATCGAAATATTCGGCGGCCTCGTCGCGCACGCTGTGCGTGTGCTGCGTGGAGGCATAAATGGTCAGCCCGTCATCCTGCCAATCCGCGACGATGCCATGTGTTTCCATCGGCACATGAGTCTGAACCTGCGTGCGATATTCGGCCTCGACGATCACGTCCGCCTCCGCCAGGCCCTGGTCGATATCGCCCGTGGGCGTCATACCCGGCATGCCGAAGTTGGGACCGCGCACATTGCCCTTCTGCGGCAAGCCTTCCGGTGCGCCGCCGCCGCCGGCCGTCGATGGCTGCTCGACCGGTCCTGGAAAGACGATTGGTGCCTCATCGTCCATCGCCGCATCGAGGTCAGTGACATGCGGCAAGCGCTCGTATTCGACCTTGACGAGCTTCGCCGCCTGGTCGGCGATCCGCTGCGTCTCGGCGGCGACCGCGGCAACGGTCTGGCCGGCGAAGCGGACCGTCGGGTATTTGTTGCGGGCCCCGGCGTCCGGATCGCGAAGCCTGGCGGATTGCAGCAGTGTCTCGAGCACATGTACAGCACGGACGCCGGGGTAACGCTCAGCCGCCGAGGTGTCGATCGAGATCACCCTGGCATGCGGCCATGGGCAGACGATCTGCCGTGCGTAGAGCATTCCCGGCAGTTGCACGTCGAATGTGTATTTCGCCGCGCCCGTCACCTTCTGCACGGCATCGAGCCGCGGGATCGACTTGCCGATGGAGCGCAGTTCGGCGTTCACTGGCAACTGCGGCGGCTCATCGTCCGGCACCTGCCGAGTCACCTGCCTCATCTCCTGCCCGACGATACCGTAGAGCAAGGACTGGGACCGTAACGAAGGCCGGTCGGCCCGTGCCTGATTTTCGGTAGCCATCAGGTGCCCCTCCTCCGATTCTCGCCGGCGACGGCGAGCACTGCCGCAAAGATGCTCGGATAGGTGCCGCAGCGGCACAGGTGACCGCTTATCGCGGCCTTCACTTCGTCGATGCCGGCGTCCGGTTTACGATCTATGAGCGCTGCGCAACTCATTACCATTCCGGGCGTGCAGAATCCGCATTGAAGGGCGTCGTGCTCGACGAACGCCTGCTGCACCGGATGAAGCTTGCCGCCCTCGGCCAGCCCCTCGATCGTGGTGATGTTCCTGCCCCGGGCGTCGAGTGCCAGCGTCATGCAACTGCTGGCAGGCTGACCGTCGAGCCAGACCGTGCAGGCAGAACAGGCTCCGCGATCGCAGCCGATTTTGGTGCCGGTCAGGCCGAGGTGATTGCGGAGGACGTCGACCAGCGTGGTGGCGGGTTCCGCCTGCACCGGGACGCGTCGTCCATTTATCGTGAGATCGATCGGGATCAGACCAGGGCCAAGCACTTCGTTGGCATCGTCCTGCATAGAACTATCAACGGCTGCCTGCGCCGCCCCTGCTTCCAGCAACGCCGCCCCTACGGCCGAGGTGCCACCGTGCTTCAGGAACGTCCGACGAGAGATGCCCGATCTCGTGGATCCCGGAACTTGACTGCGGCTCAATTCCGCCATGCTGTACCTCCGGATTTGTTACAGCGGTTACCAAAACTAGGTGATCGGATCAGCACCAAGCTAGGGGACCGATCGGTTCGCGCCAGACGCCATCACAACGAAGTGACCGTCGAGGCGATCGCGACGCTGGGCATGCCGTCGAGGGCACAAAGCGGCTTGAGGCTTACCATGATCGCCGGCGGCAGCGCCGCCGCCGCTGCGGATCGTCAGCAAAGAAACCGGGGCGGCGCGAGCCGCCCTTTTTCGTTGCTGCCGGGGCGCTGCCAAATGCTGCCAATCGGCTTGGCAGCACCCATTATAACCCATTGATAACAAAGAAAAAATGGTGGTTGTCGCAGTCTCTGGCGAACCGGTCTCTGTCCAATTTTCCCTGATAGGCGCCGAAAAACAGTGAACTTCGAGGTTTTTGAGGGCCTGACCCAATTTTCAATCAGAAATCGCTGCGCAGATTCAATGCTTTAGCGCCAAATTCCCTACACGTACTAACAGGGAATTGTTTAGCAGCTAGCAGGGAATCCAAATCGGAGCAGGCCAAGATGGCAAATCGCGGACTGGCGGCCGGCTCGCTAGCTCAATTGTCGAGCGCTACTGCTGGTTTGCTTGTCGGCCTATGGAAGATATGAGTCTCCCCTTACGCAATACGACTTGCTGACATCCTCGGAATGACCACCGTTCACGTCAACCGAACGTTGAGGGAACTCCGAAAGGCCGATCTCGTCTCGTTCAGGGGCGGCCATGTAAAGGTGATCAACCGCAAGAAGCTGGTCGAAATAATCGGATTCGACAACGAGTATCTCAGGTAACGGCTATCTCCTAGCGCGGCAACGCATGGGCCATTAGCAAATTCTCTGCCGGAAGACGACCCCTCGGCCGTCGCTGGAACAGTTCCAGCCGAGTTTTTCGGGACG
Source organism: Mesorhizobium sp. WSM4817 (assembly GCF_055811135.1). Classification (NCBI taxonomy): domain Bacteria; kingdom Pseudomonadati; phylum Pseudomonadota; class Alphaproteobacteria; order Hyphomicrobiales; family Phyllobacteriaceae; genus Mesorhizobium; species Mesorhizobium sp. WSM4817. The sequence continues at coordinate 33,745 of NZ_JBVVQQ010000025.1, forward strand.
ACTGGTCGTGCGCGGCCTGGCGGGGCAGTGATATTATCTCGACCACACGGTATCCGCATCCGGCTTGCGGTGAAGGACGGGCCGAACGAAACTCAACCTCGTTCGTGTTGAGCAATATGCAGAAAGGTCCGATCATCATGACGGCGACACGGCCTATCGCGCGACGAGAGAGTGCTGCCGAATACGTGCAGGTGCCTGACACACTGCGGCAGACCTGACCACGCCAACGTCCACCTTCAGGAATCCTCCTCTATCGTTGCAATCGCCGCAGGCACTACCCGATCCGTCGTTCGACTACCAGCGGCTTGAGATGGCTAACCCGTGCCATCCCTGCGTCTTCAGGCAGATTGCCGCCCCGGGGTTCTAGCTTTACGTCGGTTTGCGGCGAAATTTAACGAAAAAGCAACCTATGTTAGTGACTACTTATAAATAGTCCTTACACTGCCCAACCTGTTCTCGCCAGGAGGGAGTGAGGAACTGCAAGAGACTCAATCCGAGGGCATCGAGTGCAGTTGGGGCGTGGAGTGCTCTACTCGACGCGTGTACTTCGATCGCGCCGAAGCGGGAGGCAATGATGACAGGAGAATCCTTTACAACAGTACTTGTCGGGCCGAGCGAGTTACTCCGAGAAGGCCTTAGTCGAATCCTGGATGCGACAAAGTTTCGTGTCCTTTTCTCTGCGGCTTGTGTTCACGATCTTCTGGAGAAGCCGCTAGCCCAGCACCGGTCCATCTTGCTCATCATAGATGTCGGCGGTACTGATGCGGATGCTGATTTCGCTCAAATTGCAGAATTCAAAGCGATTTATCCGACCAGCCATGTCGTCGCGTTAGCCGATCACTGTCGATCGACCGATATAGTTTCAGCTTTTCGTGCGGGGGCAGACGGGTATTTGATAAAAGTCGCTGCTTACGACACCTTCATCAAAGCTCTGGAATTGGTTATGCTAGGGCAGACGGTGTTACCTGCCGAAACTTCAACGGCTATTCAAGAAATAAGGCATGATCTGAAACCTGACGCAGCTGATGAGTTAACAAAGGTGGCTGTTAACGTGGAGCATGAGGATCATGAACTATCAATTTTGTCAAATCGGGAAAACTGTATTCTACGCCGCTTAATCGAAGGGGAGTCTAACAAAGCCATCGCGCGCGAGATCGACATTGCCGAAGCTACGGTGAAGGTACACGTCAAGGCCATCCTCCGAAAGATCCGGGTCCGCAACCGTACACAGGCTGCAGTTTGGGCGATGAACCATGGCATGCTTACTCCCGCATCCGGCAATGCCCCGTCGGGGAGCGACATGGCAACTCAGCCGTCTTACAATATATAATCATTCGGGCTGGTGCATTCGCTTTTGCCAAAGCTTCGCCCTGATATGAGCCTCCGCTATCTAGAACCATACGCTCAAATCATCCCCCGGCGATGGTAGCGCGGTGGAGACGGCATCGCAGGGGCGCATGAGGGGGACCCCACCAGTGTTACTGCCATTTTGAAGTTGAGGGCTTTATCAAAGTGGGCAAAGCAAAAATTACTTCTGGATTCTCGTTTAGCGAAGTGCGGATCGGAACGGTCGAGGGCGGAGAATCGGGGGTTCTGGTGTGGAAGTGCGACCAACTGGTGGCGGTCCTCACGCAGATCGACGAGGAAGCCTACTCGACGAAAGGCAAATGGTTTCTCGAGACGGGCTTCGGGCTGCTAAGCGGTTAGCACAAGAATTTCGATACGATAGAGGAGGCAATAAGATGGGTTGGCAGATACACCTTCCCCGAGCCTGCTTACACTGCAGATTGAGCGACCCTTCCGAGGCAATTGGTCCGAGTCCAAGCCCACACGCCAACCGCATATTCTTTAGGAAAACCCTACGCCAAAACACCCCTCATTAGGCGTAGGGCAGCATCGTCGTGGCCCATCCGGATTTCTCAAACCTGAGGCCTTGGGGAAGGGCACGAGCCCTGGTTTTCATCCGCTACGGGCGACGGCCATCGTGGCGCCGATGCGCGGCCGCCAGGGTTACCGGGGCTTTTCGCGGGCCGATGAAAGAAAAACATGAGGCGGCCAGTTCCGATTATGGTTACCTCGATACGATTGCCAAGATTGACGGCTTGGTCGATGTTCGCGTCTTAATTCATCTGGCGCGTCAAGCCGTGCATCAGGTCGTCCACGTAGCAAGCTTTGCCAGTTGCTGCGCGAAGGCGCTCACCTTATTGCGCCGCAAGCTGCCTCCGCCGCGTGAAGAGCGCGAGAAGCCGTTGCAGTTGCTCACGCCGATGGCAGCCTGCAGGTCCGTCAGGCGGTAATTGTAGCCGAGTTCAGGATAGCTCTCGTAGATCACCTGTTTCGAGCCGTGCCGTTGGCCGCCTAGCATGCATGACCTTGTCCCCTGCTGCTGGGGGTAGGGTCACGCGTGATCCGAGTACTAGGCGACGTTTGCAATCCGACGTAGGCGCAGGCTTGAACGCAGCGCCGATCACCCGGGAGAGTCTCAGTATAGCCCTATCCACGCCGTATTCTGAACATGAAGGTTAGCATTATATTACCAGACGAAATTTCTGGTTGTATAAGCGGAGTTTCGTTAAGACGATAAAATATCGTTTATCGTCGATGGGTGTCCTTAGTGATACTTATAGTGAATTCATATTTTAACTGGAGAAGCACATGAAGCACATGAAATGGATGAATTCTGAAAATGGAATACAGTGGGAACACTCGGAACGGTTGAACAACTTACGCGCGAGGGCGGAGACAGCCGCGTCGAGTCCGACATCGACCGAGACGACCGAGGCTCCCACTTCCGCCGCTTCCGCGCCGACGGAGACAGCCGCGTCGAGCCCGACATCGACCGTGACGGCCGAGGCTCCCACTTCCGCCGCTTCCGCGCCGACGGAGACAGCCGCGTCGAGCCCGACATCGACCGTGACGACCGAGGCTCCCACTTCCACCGCTTCCGCGCCGACGGAGACAGCCGCGTCGAGCCCGACATCGACCGTGACGACCGAGGCTCCCACTTCAACCGCTTCCGCGCCGACGGAGACAGCCGCATCGAGCCCGACATCGACCGTGACGGCCGAGGCTCCGACTTCCACCGCTTCCGCGCCGACGGAGACAGCCGCGTCGAGCCCGACATCGACCGTGACGACCGAGGTTCCCACTTCCACCGCTTCCGCGCCGACGGCATCCACGCAGCCGGCGCAGGGTCTTACCCACACCACCACACCGATCCAATCGGAGTACGATGGCCAGGTGATTGAAAATCTTGACATCTACGTCACCAACGGGGACGCGGTCACGATTACGCACGACAATGTCATCCTGCGCAATTGTCGCATTCATCACGTGGAAGGCGACGGGGTGTCGGTATCGGGCGCAACCGGCGTCACGATCGAGAACACCGAGGTCATCAACGCCGACCCGCCGGCGGGAATCGACGCCGAGACGAGCCCGAACATCAACAACATCAATGCAGAAAACGCCTCGAACCTGACCGTTCATAACACCACGGTGCGGGAAGGCTCGACCGGTATCTATCTCCTGAACTCGCCCGGCGCGGATCTTTCGCACGTCGATGGCTACGACTTCCATGGCCCGATGCCGCGCGGTCAGTTCGTCCAGTTCAACAACTCGGGCAATAGTTCGCTAACCGACTTCTATGCCGTCAACGACGCCGGTAGTTCGCATCCTGAGGACATCGTCTCGGTCTATGGTAGCCCGAATACGACGATCTCAAACGGGGTGATCGACGGTAACAACTCTCAGACCGGCGTGGCCGTCATGTTCGAGAACGGATCGACCGGCGGCAGGGTGGATCACGTTGACGCCATCCATCAGGGCAATGGCGCGTTCTCGTCCTACGCGAACGATGTGACCTTCGATCACACGAGGTCGTTCGACGGTATCAATGAGGACCAAGGCCGCGGGCTTCCCTCGTCGAATGGACTGATCTGGAATGTAAGCTCCGGCGGGGTCAGCGTCCTGAACTCGAGCTACACCAACCCTGGCAATCCCAACAACATCATTTGGGACAAGTCAAAGGCGGTCGTAGCAGACGTGCACGAGGATCCCACCGCCACCCCAGTGGCACACGTCGATAACCAGTTCGCCTGGGACTACGCAGTCTGAACAGGCGGCGCAACCGGCTGCAGCAGACGGTTGCGCCACACTTCAGCACGGTGTGATGGGGCAGGGCTCGCGCTCGGACCAACTCGGCGGGTGGTTCCGTCGGGGGATTTTTGCATGAGACCTCGCCTGCCCCCTGCCGCCTTCCTCTCTCGTGAACAGAGGCCTGAAGATGGCCAGGTTAGAGCGCCCTGCGACCGCTTCACTGGATTCGGATAATAGATGACAAATTTCTCCTTGCACGTGCCCTCGCCGCTGGCGGTGGCCTTGCGCAAGATCCGTCCGGGCCTCTGCGCGGCCGGCGGGCTCTCGCTCTTCATCAATCTTCTCATGTTCGTGTCTCCGCTCTACACGATGCAAATTTATGATCGCGTCCTAACGAGCCGTAATGCCGTCACGCTCGTCATTATTTCGGTGATCGTGGGCGTGTTGCTGATGACCTATGGTGCCCTCGAACATTATCGGGCTCGTATCCTCCAGCAGGCTGGCGTACGGTTCGACCGGCTCTTGTCCGGTCCCGCCTTCGAGGCGGCGCTTTCCTCGGCGCTGCGTGCCCGCGGATCGAATCATGCACAGACCCTGCGCGATCTCGACCTCATGCGCGACATTCTTTCGGGCGGCGTCATCATGGCGCTGATGGACGCGCCCTGGGCTCCGATCTACATCGTGATCTGCTTCCTACTTCACCCGTTGATCGGCCTTGTGGCCCTCGTCGGCGCGTTGGCGATAGTGACGATCGCACTCGTAAATGAGCGAGCGACGAAGGGCTTGCTCTTGCGAGCCTCGCTCACGAACACTCGCGCGATCGACAGGCTGGGCTCCTCGCTGCGCAATGCAGAGGCAATTCGGGGGCTCGGGATGGGGCCCGCTATCCGGTCATGGTGCACCGGAATCCGCGAGGAAGCGCTAGGTTACTCCGTCAGCGCGGGCGAGCGCGGCGGCACACTTCTTGCGTTGTCCAAGTTTCTGCGCATGGCCATTCAAACGGCCATGATGGGCATCGGTGCGTACCTGGCTATTAACCAGGAAATCTCCGGGGGCGTCCTGTTTGCGGCGTCGCTTATCATGGGTCGGGCACTTGCCCCGATTGAGATCATGGTGGCGCAATGGAAAAGTATCGTGTCCGCGCGCAGCGCCCATGCGCGCCTGGAACGCATATTCGAGGAGAACCCGCCCATTGCAGGACGCGTGCGTCTGCCTGACGTCAGGGGTACGGTTTCCGTCGAGAACCTTTTCGTCCTCGCCCCCGGTACGAACACGCCGGTCGTCATGGGCGCGACGTTCACGCTGAAGGCGGGAGAGGTCGTCGCCCTCGTCGGGTCATCGGGCTCGGGCAAATCCTCGCTCGCGCGTGCGCTTGTGGGTGCGTGGCCGCCGGCGCAAGGATGCGTGCGACTCGATGGCAACGATTTGCGCCATTACGATCCGGACCAACTCGGCACCGCGCTCGGCTACCTGCCCCAGGATATTGAGCTGTTCTCCGGTTGCGTGCGCGACAACATTGCGCGCTTCCGAGCTGACGCGGCCGATGCGCAGGTGACCGAGGCGGCAACACACGCCTCTGCGCACGAGATGATCCAGCGCCTCCCCAACGGGTATATGACCGACATCGGGGAGGATGGAGTCGGACTGTCGGGTGGGCAGCGGCAGCGGGTCGGTCTCGCGCGCGCCCTGTTTGGCAAGCCGAGCTTCGTCGTGCTCGATGAGCCTGATGCCAATTTGGACAGCGATGGCAATCGCGCACTGATCCGGGCAATCGAAGGGTTGCGGAGAGACGGAAAGACCGTTGTGATCGTGACCCACAGGCCGAACCTCCTGTCGGCGGTGGATCGAATGATCATCATGCAGGAAGGACGAATAGCGCAGATGGGCAGTCGTGACCAGTTGCTGCCGTCGCTCGTCGGCCCGAACGTAGCGCCGGCACCGCGGCGGCCCGTCTGGGATGGAGGGCGCGCCGGATCGCCGGCGTCAGATCCAGCGCACTCTCTCCTCCGCCGGACACGCGTCGATGCATAACGAGTCGAAAACAATGATAATGCCTGACACCTCGAAAAGGACTGCAATCATAGCACGGGTTCGCGGGCTCCCGACGCGGACGGCCCGCTCGACCCCTGCCTCCGCTTGTACAAGCGCGGTGGGGCCGACACTTTCCGCGCTCTTGCGTGCAGGACGGTTGACTCGAGCTAGCTTCCCGCAGATTTTCGCGCCGTTAGATTTTGCCGGCTCAGACCACAAGCCGGCGCACGCAAACCTCTCCGGCGACTGGCGCAAGCCCGCGCGGATGGGCTTTGGCATCGTCGTGCTGACCTTCGGCATCCTCGGCGGGTGGGCCTCTCTGGCCAGCCTCGACAGCGCGGTGGTCGCTTCGGGTACAGTTGTGGTCGAAACCGACCGCAAGGCGGTTCAGCACCTTGCGGGCGGTATCGTGCGTGATATTCTCGTCTCGCCCAACGCACATGTGACCGAGGGTCAGGTGCTCGTGCGCCTTGATCTCACCGAGGCGCAGGCGCAGGGCGAAATCGCGAGGTCCGCCGTCTTCTCGCTGCTTGCCGAGCAGGCACGGCTGCAGGCGGAACTGGACGGAGCCGAAATGGTCACTTTCCCGCGCGAACTCACGCTAGGGAACGCCCCCCTGGCCCAGCGCGCGATGGAAGACCAGTTGCGACTGTTCATCAAGCGCCGCTTGGCCCGTACGAACGAGATTCCCATCTTGCAGGAGCGCATCGCCCAGTCCGAACGGAAGATCGAGGCCGTGCAATCCCAAAGCGAGGCTGTCCGTTTGCAGATAGAGAGTATCACAGAAGAGCACGACATGCTGGCGCCCTTAGCCCATAAAGGCATCATTCTGGGCACGCGGCTGACCGCGCTCAAACGGCAGCAGGCGGATCTCCAAGGTCAGCTTGGTGCCTTCCTTGCCGGAATAGCGGGCGAGCGCCACACTATCGGCGAGGCGCGACTCCAGATCGAGCAAGTCGGGCGCGAGGCCATCGAAGAGGTCTCGGCACAGTTTGCCGAGACCAGTGCCAAGCTCGCCGACGCCGGCGAAAAGCTGCACGTTGCAGATGACGTGCTCAACCGCACCGAAATACGCGCGCCGCGGTCCGGGCGCGTTGTCGGCTTAAAGGTACACACGATAGGAGCCGTGGTTCGCCCCGGCGAAACCTTGATGGAGATCGTCCCTGATGACGACACTCTGATCGTCTCAGCGAAGATGTCGCCGGTCGACATCAACAATGTTGCCGAGGGCCTTCCTGCCGAGATCCGACTGCCTTCGTTCAAGGCTCGCTCGACGCCGGTCGCGATCGGCGAGGTGCAGACCGTTGCCGCGGACGCGCTCCATGACGAAGTCACTCGTGAGCCCTACTACGAGTTGAAAGTTTCCGTGCAGGTCTCTCAGTTCCCCGAACAGGTCCGCGAGAAACTTAGGCCCGGCATGCCGGCGGAGGTGATCGTTGCTACCGGCGAGCGGACCGTGCTGTCCTACTTGACGCAACCGCTGACGGACGCGTTCCGTCTCGGCATGCGCGAAAACTGAGCCTTTGCCGGGCTGCTGGCATCCTGCGGTCAACCCCTTCCCTTAGACGGGATCAGGGTAGACCGCAGAGACGCGGCAATATGGCAGGGTGGATGACCGCTGGGGCAAAGATCGGGCGAAGCGCGCTTCCGTTTCCACGGCCGCCTCCAACCGACTTAGGCGTTCCGGACTACACGTCATCTATGATCGGCCAGAACGACCAAAGGAACCATTCTAACGCTTGCGGCCAGGAGTGCGTTTCTTGCTGCCCCATCCATGTCCGGGACGTGCGCCATGCGATTTGGCAATAGCTTGCGAGTTCAGGCTCGTGCCAAGCAACAGGGCAATGGATGGAGGTGTTACAACAGCAAAACGCCCGGCATTCTTTAGAAATTCACGACGTGCCTGTTCTTCTGGGACAAGTTTATCTGTCTTTCCTTTGGAATATTTCTCGCTCTTCATCAAACGTACTCCAGCCAGGGCGATAACTCTAACCACACAATCTGTCATATGCGACTCGTAAAGACAACGCGCCATCAGATACAATTCAGGAAATTAAGTATTACTACACTTTTGACCCGAGATCGCCGTCAAGGAGGATGCTCGTGGCGCGGCGTCCAAAGTCGAGCGGACTCCGTCGGCCCAAGCCATCGCCATGTAGAAGTCGCCACATACCCCACAGCGAATTGCCGACCAGGCGCAATGGAACGCCGAGGACGGGATGATACAAGGGGAAGACACGCCGCCAGTGTTGAAAGCGAACCAATGGGCGCCGCACATATTGCGCCGGTGCTCTGACGCCAAAGAAGTGACTCAATGCCAGGAGTTGAGTATCGAACGCGTTCCGCGCGCTTTGGTCGGGCAAGGATGTTCGAAGCACCGCCCAATCCAGCTTATGCTGTTCCGCCAGCCGTGCCAGATCATAAAGGTGGCGAAAGTCGGTCCTTCCGCGCCAGTAGTCCGCCTCCTTGATGAGATCATGCATGATCCAGTGGAGGGCCCGCGACTGTGGGGCGGGGATTTTCGCCCTAAGGCCGTGACGGCGCGCAAGCCTCGGGAGCTCGCGGTCAATCTCCCGGTACGGCCGGAGCTCCAGGAGACCGACGTCTTGCGGGCGAGCCATGCCACCAGCGACCGTCACTTCGGCATAGCCAAGCTTGGCAAGGCAAGCCCGGGCAGCCCCCTCCTTGGCCGTTTCCACAGCCAAGTCGAGATCGCTCATGATTCTGTCGGGAACCCTGCCGCTGGACGAAAGGAACAAGGGAACGGCCCCTTTGAGCAGGACCGGATCGACACCCTCCTGATTGAGGGCAGCAACGGCTTCATTCAGCTGCCTGCGCAATCGCAAATTGCGTTCCCGGTTGCAGCGGTAAATGAACTGAAGATACTGACCCACGTCTTCGGGAACCCGGTCAAGCTGGCCCGTGTGCGCAAGAGTGGCGAACAAGACGGGAGTAAGCAGAGTGTGGTTGGCGAGTGCAATTACCGCCTGCCAGTCGGCCGTTACCACCAGGCGACCGCTAAGTCCCGCGATCAGGGCCTCGAGCGCATCCCTGGTGGGCTTCATCGGCACGCCGCCTTCAGCAGCTCCAACGCGTCATCCAATTTGGCATAGGTCAGGCAAAAGCCCTGTGCAGATCGGATGACTTGGCAAAGAACGTCGAACGCGGTGCTGCTTAGCTCCTTATTCCGCGCAAAGGCGCCGTTCAGCAAGCCACCCAGGATGTCGGTCGGGCCAATCACCCGCAGGGAAGGTTTGGCATCCTGCGTCCGACAGAGCAAGACCACCCAGCCCACGGGCCGGGGAACGGGAGGGACATGATCCTTAACCACAAGAAAACGCACGCGCCGGCGATCGGGGCGCCGGTAAACCGGAGACCTGCCGAGTTCGGGGAAATATTGTCCGAGAATGGACCATGATCCCGATTTGACTGCAGGCGCAAAAGCAAGGCCGATACCCTGTCCGGCCGAGTCGAGAAGTGTCACATCGTCTGCCGCGAAGCCAAACCCCGCGTGGATCAGCGCCAAGGTCAGCGTCGTCTTGCCCGAGCCAGGGTTACCACAAAGGAGGAGCGTGCGGCCGTTCTTGAACAGCGCCGCCGCGTGGAGGGCGAGTTCATATTCACTGTGCCCAAGCACTTCGGCCAGCAGTTGCCCTTTGACCATAATGGGTATCTCGTCTCGACCACAGGAATCAGTCCAGTGGCCATCCCGGAACAGGTGGATCCGCTCCCCACGCTCAACCAGATGGAATAGAACGTCGACGGCCCTGTTTCGAACTTCGAGATGCTGAAATACGGTCGCGGCTGGAAAGGCGACGGCCGCCGGATACAGTATTCGCACACACACGCCTGGAACAGCAACAACCTGGCAGATATATTGATGAGCCGCGGTTGGACACGGCGGTGGAGCAGGCTGGATTAGGCCGAGCCGTTCCCAGTTTTGAAGGGCAGCCTCGACATAGCCATAGGCCTCTTGCCTATCAACACCACGGGCTGCCATCTCGCCCAAGATAGCCTCGACCGGCACGCCTTCTTCAAGCGAGCGCCAGATATCCGCCGCAGTGTCATTGAGCGCAAAAACTACCCCCTGCGCTGAACTGAGCAGGATATTTTGCCCTTTGATGCATGCAAGCCGACCTTGGGGAACTAACCTCGCCGTAGCATACTCGACAAGGGGAGGCCCCGCAGTTCGGTCAGTGGTTCGGATTTGTTGCGGACTCACAGAGCCGTCATCCTCGTTTGGCTGCGCGTAGAGATCGTTCCATTCGAGTGGAACTCACGAGCAGAGAGACACGATCATCGTTAATCGCTCGAGTCATAGCATTCCTCTCCGCTCCCATAGCGGTAACTTGCCAAGGCCGTTGCCGTCCGGGCACTTTTGCTTCACGTCGCAGGTTATGCATTGAGCCGTCGCTATGTTTCGCACTGATCATCGCTTGCATTCATTTGTTCTGTAACAGCGCCTTTGCTAGTAGAGCCGCACAGCTCATGGTGTCGAGCCTCACCCAAAGTACAAAGTTGGGCTAGAATGCGTTTCGCCCCGTCCAGATGCGGGGGATGGTCAGAAGCAGGATCTTTACGTCGAGCCAGACCGACCAGTTGTTCACGTACCACATATCGTGTTCGACACGCTTGATCATCATGTAGCCATCAGGCGTCGCGCCGCGCCAGCCATTTATTTGTGCCCAGCCGGTGATCCCCGGCTTCACCTTGTGTCGAGCCTGATAGAGAGAGATGATCTGGCTGTATTCGCTGTCATGCGCCAGCGCGTGCGGCCGTGGGCCTACCAACGACATGTCGCCCTTCAGCACGTTCCACAGCTGCGGAATCTCGTCGATACTGAACCTTCTCAATATGCGCCCAACGCGGGTGACGCGGGGATCGCCCCTGCAGGCTTGAGGGACAACGAGCCCGTCCTCCAGGATCGTCATCGTTCGGAACTTGTAGATCTTGAACGTGCGGCCATTGAACCCGGCCCGACGCTGACAGAAGAGCACCGGCGCCCTGGATTCGAGCGCAATCAGCGCCGCTACAACGGCCAAAGGGGGCAGAAGAAATGGAAGGGCGACAGTGGTCAGCACAAGGTCCAAGAGCCGCTTCGTAAGCAGCTGAGGCGCCGTCAGGGGCGCGCGCTGCAGTTCTATCGCCCTCGTCCCCCCCAGGTTGACCACAGGTCGCTTCAAGAGCGCGCTAACGACGTGGTCCGGAAGGAGCCTTACGGGTACCGCAACCACGCAAAGGTGAGCCGTGATTTTCTCAATCAGGGATATGTCAGCCCAACTGACAGCAAGGATTATCTCGTCGACAGAACGCCGACGCACATGTTCAATGAGCTTATCCATACACTCAAGGAGCGAGCCCTCGCTGGATGCAGCCGGCAATGTAATCGTTTGGCAGACCTCGCATCCGGAAGCCTCGATTGCCTGGACTACGCCACTTGGCACGCGCACGTCCGATTGCGTTACGATCACTACTTGCGGTTTGGCAAGCATGTCCGAGCTGGTCAAGGAAGCAATCAGTCGTACGGCGCCCAAGCGCACGAAGATGATGCCGCCAAGTCCCGTCACGAAAAACAGCATGACGGCTTCGCGCGAGAAAATGTCTCCCACCTTGAGTGCAAGCGCCACGACCGACAGGCAAAGAAAGACCGCCGTCCAGATCGGCACGACCTCCTTTATCTGAGAGGCCAGCGACCTCGGCTCGGAACTCAGATACAGGCCGCGCGCATATGAGGAAGTCGAAAAAAGGGCGGCTACAGCAACACCGAGCCCGAAGTTCCGGCCGTACTCGTCGCCGAAATGTCCGAAGCTCACAAGATCATATACCATTCCCGAGACGATGCTGAGCAGCACGACGGACATTGCCTCTAGAAGCGGAAACGACTGCAGAAGAACATTGGCCTTGAGGGGCACGTTCCACCGCGGTGCGTTTGACGTGGCGCCCGCACGAGGGCCTTCATGAAGAAGTGCCATGACGTTCTTCTGCGTTCAAAGCTGCATCCATCCACCAATGTCGTGACGACCGCCCCTCCTACGGCTGAAAACCACGAAAATGCCCAGCGCGACTGCATCCGCCGCTTGATCATTGCCCCTTCACGCGAAGTTCGATTGCCCTGGCCGCGGTAGCACTCGGTTCTTGGTTGAGAGATTGGCAGCGACACTGTGCGAATCCAATTCGGCATAAGCTCTAACCCCAAAGGGCAGAGCTGGCGGACACACGACCTTTCCTTGCCCGCTTCCAACGCCTGTTAGCCCTTCGGAGTGCCTCGAAATGAAAAGCTCGCGCGCAGAACTGGAGCGGCGGACGCTCCGACGGAAGCAACCGGTTCGGAACTGCCGCTCTTTCTCTTTATTTGAGCACCGTTTGAGCATCGAACCCGAAACCGGTTCCCACCTTCAGGCCTGATCGTCTAGGCGAGCGCGATTGCACCGGCGGCGATCCGTCGCAGCTGGAACTTGCGAACGTGGAGTCGCTGGAGCGGCTCCATGCCGATCGTGGCAAGGATGTGCTCCCAACGGTAAACCCAATCGTGCCTTTCTAGGCAACGGACCGCGCTTGTCCGGCGCAACAATTCTGTGCGGCGGGGGTTTGCGTCGAGTTCGCCAATTACGTCTGCGATACTGCTCGAGTCTGGTGATACCTCGATCACCGCGTCTGGCCAGTCAAAGTGCTCGCTGAATTCGGCGCATCGCGGCGCAGTCCCAAGCATGACGGCGCCGCCCGCGGCCCCTTCGAAGAAACGGGCAGGCAGCACCTGCTCGCCGGCAACCGTGACGGACTTGGAGTTTGCAAGCGCCGCTGGACTGAAAGCCATGAAGTGGCGCGTGCGCCTGATGATATTGGCGAGCAGCAACCGATGCTCATGCCAGTCCCTGACCCGGGAATCTGTGCTTGCGAGCGTGTCGTAGAGATAGAAGTAGTCCCGCTCTTCGGCCAGCTTCAGAAGCTGTCCGTGTATCTTCGCGGCTCGGTTGCCGATCGAGTATACGTCGATCACGCGTTTGACCGGCGACAGGTACGGCGTTGCAATGAGGCCGTCGACAGCCGTGGCAAGAAAGGAACAGGGCGTGCGGGTGTATTGAGGCAGGCGCGGTATGCACGCGCTGTGCAACAGGAACACGTGGTCGAACTGGTCCAGGAGCTTCAGATATTGGCGGTTCTCTTCGAGCGTGCTCGACCAGAGTTCGAAAAGATACGCGACAGCAACCTTGCAGCGGCCGCGCCAGTCGTGGATCCGAGACAATTCAACAAGACTTTGCGGGCTCCAGGCGACGAAGAAGAAAAGGTCATAGTCTTGGGTGAGCCGAACATGCTCGATGGTTGGTGCGTTCCTCAAGCCTAGCACTTTGCGAATCGCGCTCGTCAGTCTGTTGAAGTCACGCTGAACGTTGTGAGGGTCGTGCTTTGGCAAGATGGGGTGAAAGTATCTCGTCAGGTAGTTGTCGATGCCGGGGGCGATCAGATCGGCATCCTCGCATTCGGCGACGATGCGGCAAAACTCATACGCCAGCGCGAAGTGAGCCCGGTCCTTCGCATTGAATTCGGAGGCAACCAGTGTACGTCTCTTCAAGGAATTCTCCCGGCAGTTGTCGTTCGACTTTCAACTATTCGGCAGCCGCAGGTTGGCCCGGCGCATGGTGCTCCAGTGCCGGGAGGGGTTGCCGACCCAGGATCATGTCTGCTGCCTTTTCCGCGATCATAAAGACAGCGGCCGAAGTGTTGGCCGAGGGAACGGAGGGCATGATGGAAGCATCAACGACCCGCAGTCCCTTGAGGCCGTGGACGCGCAACTGGCGGTCCACGACAGATCCAACACTGTCGGATAGGCCCATCCGGCACGATCCGCACAAATGGTAAGCGGTCAGCCCGATTTCGCGGGCAAACTGCAGCCGGTCGGCGTCGTCCGTTATTTTCGGGCCGGGAAGCTCTTCCGTGCAGTTGTAGCGCCTGAGCTCGGAGGCCCGAAGCAGCTGCTGCAAAGTCTTCATACCGTTGATAACGACCTGTCGGTCCTGATCATCGGCGAGATAGTTGGGCTGGATGAGCGGAGCTTGAAACGGATCTGCCGAGACCGCCCGAACATGTCCGATGCTCTTCGGCCGCAACTGATAGTAGCCAAGCTTGATGACCGGAAACCGCCGCGCGCCGTGGTCGCTATAATTGCCCAGGGCAAGGTCAAGCTGGATATCGGGGGTGGAGTGAAGATCCCGCGAGTTGGCGAACCCGTAGACGAGCGACGGGCTGACGGCGAGAAAGTTCGGGCGGCCCAGCATCCATTTCGCTGCCTCGCGCAGGAGGGCGACGCCGTGTCCGCTGACCGTTTCGATGCCCTCCACCCGGGCGATCAGGTGGACTATGTAATGGTCCTGAAAATTTGCACCGACACCGGGCAATTCGTGCACGACCGGAATTCCAAGGCCGGAGAGCATACTCGCAGCGCCGACGCCTGACAGCTGCAGCAGCTTTGGTGAGTTCGCCGCGCCAGCGGAGAGGATCACCTCCCGACGGGCCTTCACACAGCTCGTGGGATGACCCGGCCCTCCTCGTGCATATCGAACGCCGATGGCACGCTTTCCCTCGAACAGGACGGCAGTGGCCTGCGCGTTCGTGCGGACGTCCAAGTTCTTCTTTCTGGCGATCGGCCGCAGGAAAGCTCGCGCTGCGCTCACGCGCCATCCGTTGTCGATATAGCGCTGATAGTAGCCCACGCCGGCTTGGCTTGCTGAATTGTAGTCGGGATTACGCGGGATACCGGCATTGAGTGCGGCCTCGATGAATGCATCACATAGTGGATGTCGCCAATCGCAGTCTGTAACTGGAAGCAGTCCGTCCGTCCCGCGGTAGAAGGGATCGCATGCCCCAAGCCTCCGCTCGGTTCTCTTGAAATAGGGCAGCACGTCGGCATAGCGCCAGCCTCGATTGCCCTGAAGGGCCCACTCGTCGAAGTCCGCAGCCGCGCCGCGGTTGTAGTTCATGCCGTTAATTGCGGTCGAACCGCCTAGTGTCTTGCCCTGCGACATCGGAATAGAACGGTTGGCCGTCCCCGGACTAGGCTCCGTTTCGAACTGCCAGGCATATTTCGGATTCGAGGATGTCTTGTAGAGTCCCGCCGGAATGTGCAGAAGGATACTGCTGTCGGCCGGCCCCGCCTCGAGCAGGCAGACCTTATTGGTCCCGTCAGCCGCCAGACGATTGGCCAAAACGCAGCCTCCCGCCCCGGCTCCGACGATCACATAGTCAAAGACGTCCGCTTCAACCGACATCGCCTCGCGCTCCGCTTATTACCAGCTTCGGAGAATGGCAGGGAATCCGGCAGATGGCACTTTGCCCATCGGAATTAAGCCTTATGAAGGGCTTTCGCGGCGGGCGGAATGGAGAGATGGTGTGCGGAGTGCTGTGCGGGCATAAGCCTGCCGCCGATGTGCATTCTTCGGGAACCTGCGCGCCGCTGGCGCACTGGGGGAAATGGGGATGCGTGACGACAACCTAGCCGAAGAAGCCGCCGCGCCGAGAGGTTGGGTTTGTCTGCATCTCGTTGGCCACCTCGACGTCTCCGCACAAGCCGAGTCGACGTTTAGCGCCCGAACTGGGCGGGCTGATAGATTCCATGTCGGGCGGCCGGCAGTCTCTTGAACCCCCGCGCCTTAATCGGCGCCGTCTCCTTGCCGGGCTGCTGGTGCTGCCAGCCCCGGGTGTCGTCGGTGCAGCGGTGCATCTGGCCCAGGGGGGATCGGGCGGTAAATTGTTCGGGGATGCCGTCTCCTTTCTGCGTCCAAGCGGACCCGTGCTCACGCGTGCGGATGGCCAGATCATTGAAAATCTTGACATTTATGCCCCCCATGACAACGGGATCACGGCACTCCATCAGGGCGTCATCGTCCGCAGCTGCCGCATTCGTCATGCCATGGGCAGCGGGATATACGCCCGGGGAGCCGCCGGAATACGCTTGCAGGATCTCGAGATCGATCATGTCGGCGTTCCCCCCTCGGGGACCGGACCAAGCCAGAACCGCAACAACATAGAGCTGGAAAGCTGCCCCGATGCGATCATCATCCGTGTCAAGGCGTCCCGCGGCTCCTCCAATATCTATGTTGTTGACTGTCCGGGCAGCCAGATGAGCTTCCTCGAACTCCACGACGCGCGCGGGCCGTTCCCCCGTGGACAGAATGTGCAGTTCAACGGCTCTCCGGATACGAGCCTGGAAGAATTCTCGGCCGAGAACGGTCCCACCTCCTGGACCGAGGACAATATTTCCGCCTTTCACTCGGATCGCTGTACAATTCGACGTGGACTCGTCTTCTACAACAACAGCCCCACGGGCGCTGGCGTCATGCTGGAGGGAAGCTTCAATTGCCGGGTCGATGACGTCGATGCCGTTCAACAGGGCAACGGCGCCTTCTCGGCCGTTCCGCAGGGTAAGGTCGGCAGTGGCGGTTGCATGTTCAACCGCTGCCGGAGCCGGGACACCTACAATGAGCCACGGGACGGCAGGGACGCCCCGACATCCAACGGCCTGTCGTTCCATACCCGGATATCAGAAGGCGCTGAAAAGCACAGCGTTAGGGACTGCTGCGTCTACGCGCTCGCCAATCCCCGCAACATCATCTGGCAAAGGGCGGCGGTGCATGCCGGTTGGTCCATCGAGCGCAAGGTATTTGATCCCAGACCGCCATTGCGGCTTGCCTTCGACTGGCAGTGAGAGAGTGCGCTGGTGCGTCGAATCCGACGAGGCCCTACCGACGACGACGCCAAAAGAGAAGCAGGTCTGACAGCATTGACCGCGACGGGGACATCCCAAGCGTCCAGAGAGGCGCTGATGCAAGAATCATGCGTCCCGTTGTCGTGCTCGTATCGATAGGTGTGTCAACGATGCGAAGACCGACATCCTTGGTGCCAAGCCTTTCGATGAGCGCCAGCACTTCGCGGGTTGTGCGCGCAACGCGGTACGGCTTCGTGACCGCAATCACGTCTCCTCTCCTGGCACAGGCGATCGCCCTCTCCAGCTCCGGCGTCGAACCGAATATGCTAGTCTTCTCGTAGAAGAAGTTCTCGGCTCCCAAGCGGGCAAGATAAAGCTTTTGCGCCTCCAGCCTGGCAGCGGGTTCGAAGGTGTTGATACGACAGTAGCCGATGATCATCGCCTTGCCCAATCGTAAGAAGCTTTCAGGGAATGGGATGCAAGGGGCCCGACAAGCCGCTGACGATCTGCGAGCCGCGGTTGGTCACTCCCTTTGTCTTCCTCCCCCTTCACGGAAATTCCGATGTTGGACCGCAATCCGGAGGGGTTCGCGAGCTCCAAATATTGCTTTGCAACACTATGAGCATCGAACTGTCTAACCCTCTCGCGGGCACCCGCCGACAAACGCGACCAAAGGTCATCATCGTCCAGCACCGCCTTCAGCGCTGCGGCCATCGCCTCGGCCTGTGGTTCGACCACTGCTCCATTCTCGCCATCCGCGAGCAGATCCCGGCTGAGCCTTGAAGACCCGACGATGGGCGTGCCGGTGGCGATCGCCTCCATCACCGTTGCCGAGGCGACAGGGACGGTATAGCGCGTGGGGAAAGCGGCGACGCGAACGCGGCTGTGTAGTTCGCGAACGCGTGCTCCCTCTGCCATCCCGAGAAGGACCACGTGCCGCCTTATCGGTTCAGGAAGAGCATCGACCGCCTCGCGCACCGGTCTTGTTATGTCACCCGTCACGTAGAGCCGTACGGAAGGGTCGTTGAGGGCGCCGAATGCCCGGATCGTCGCCTCCGGCACCTTGTAGGGCGAGGTGCCGGCATGGAGGATTGCCCGCTCGCGCTCTGCCAGCCCACGAGACGCATATGACTGGCGATCGATGCATTTGGGAATTTTCAGGATTTGGTCCCTTGGCAGCCCAAGATCTCGCACCAGTTCCTCCTGAAGCTCGGTCGTGGAGGCGACGACGTAGTGGCAGCGCCGCATGCTCGCGCGTCGAATGGCTCGCCATGCTGCCGCAAGCGCCCCTTTCCGTCTCTCGAGATCGTGAACGATCTGGACGATCGTGCCACGCAGCGGTAGCGGCACCGTCTCGCTGTGGATGACAAGGTCCGGCCGGAACCGATTGATGATACCGATCGCCCGCAGCCATGCCGCGACTGAGGCCGGTCCGGTCAAAGGCGTGCGGCTCAATCCGATTATCGGCAACTCGAGGCGAGGCGAAAGAAGTCGCTGAAATTTTGCGGGGCTTTCGAAGGTGCCGACCACGATCTGCACCTGGTGCCCCAGTTCGAGCAACGCCTGGGCAAGTGCCACAATGAAGATGCTCACACCATCAGGTGAATCCAAAGGTTCGCGCCGGGTCAAGACAATGCGCATTCGATCAAACCGTCACAATAGGTACCTGCGGGCGGCCGCAGCCTCCCGTTGCACCGTGTTTCGGCAATGGAAGCAAAAGAGGACCTCTCCGAAGTATGCGAGGGGCGGCAGGATCGATCCTCGGGGCAATCGATAAACGAAAAATGGGGAGTACCCCGGCCCGCACTGCGCTCGTTGACGCGTGAAGCTTGGTCTGCCCTATGGGCAGCCCTGGTCGGTTCCTGCCGGCGCATGTTCCGGCCCACCTCACGACAGCGCCGCGAAGGCCCGGATCGGGCGCCTGACCAAGGGCTCATAGATGGCCATCAGCCGATTGAAGTTTGCTTCGGGCGTGTACTGCTTCTGATAGGCGGCATAGGCCCGGCCTGCCACTTCCTCCAAGGCAGATCGGTTTGAAAGCGCCCAGCGCACCTGATCGGCCAACGCGCCGGCATTGCCGACAGGAACGACAAGGCCGGTGACGTCTGGCTCCACGACCCCTTTGATCCACGGCAGATCCGAGCAGATGACCGGCAGCCGGCTTGCGAAGGCCTCGATGACTGTCATGGGAAACAATTCATACCCTTTCGACGGAAAGAGCAGGAATGCTGCAGCCTGCATCTCCTTCAGCACCGTCTCGCGCGACTGACGCCCGAGATATTCCACGCGCTCGCACGCAGATTGCTCGACAAGCGGAGCCAACGGCCCGTCGCCGATGATCCGCAGCGGATAGTCGATCTCCTTCCACGCCTCGAGCAGCGTGGCCACTCCCTTGTGGTGCTCATCCAGTCGTCCGACGAACAGCCCTCCATAGCGACGAAGGTTACCGAAGATCGGCGGCCTGGCAACAGCGTTGGGCTTGACGACGATGCGTTCGGCCGGCAGGCCGCCTTCCACAAGCTTGCGCCTGGCCCAGTCGGTGAGGGCAATGAAGCGCTCGACCTTGCGGGACCAGGTGCCGGCTCTCTTGTGAAACTCGACCATTGCGGCAAGGGCGAGCGTGCCCGCCAGGGAATTCCTGTAGACCTTCTTCGGAACAGTCCACCAGCAGGCGTGGCGGAGACTTCGCTCCCGAAGCCTCTCATCGGGATAAAGCAAGGCACTGGGACAGAGGATCCTGAAGTTGTGCAAGGTCATTACTGATGGCACGCCGGCCTCGCGGCACGCATCCAGGATGGAGGGGCTCAGGAGAGGAAAGAAATTGTGGATATGGACGACATCCGGTGAAAATTCCGCCAATTTTCGGGACAGTGCCCGCCGTGAATGAGAGTTGTAGACAACCCCCAGGGCGGTAGAAATCTTCCGCGCGACCCGCACGATATCGTCATTCGTGGCGGAGAACAGCTCGACCTCGACCCCATTCTGCTTGAGGCACGCGAGCTCCTCCCGAACCACGCTGTCCTCTCCGGCCCTTATCTGGTAGAAATTATGAACCATTAAGACGCGCATCGCAGTCCGCCCGTCCGAATCTCAATTCGGCATCCCGGACGCCCGTGGCGACGACGCGACGGCTCCGGAAAAGTCGACCTTTGGCAGAACGACCTCCACAACGTCGCCGGGCGCAAGCCCGAGATCTTCGCTGCCGGGGAGCGTCTCGGCGCCCTGCTCTCGCTTTCTATGGACTGTTATCTCGGGCCGACCCGCGGCTATCAGTAAGGTGGATTGCGCTTGACCTGTAAGCGCCAGCTTCTGCGCGGTACCCTCAAGACGCGCCGAGATCTGGGCCAGATTCATATAGGCCTCCTGTAGCTCTCCCAAGGCCGCGATTTGTCGTTCACTGTCGATCTTGTTCATCTGTCTGACATATTCGCCGCGCTGGCGCTCGATGTTCGATGCCTGGACGATCGTATCGAGCAGTTGGGTTGATGACATAAGCACCGCTCGACGGGCTTCAGATAGGCGCGTGGTCGGCGCCAGGCCCTTCTGAAACAGCGTCCTGACGCTCTCGTAATCGTCGGCGTCGGCCTGGCTTCCCTCTTCGTCCTTCTTCTTCTTTTCAGACAGGAGCCCCAGTTGCAGGTTAGTCTCCTCGACAGCACGTCGCAGAAGCTCCTTGTCCTTTTCACTGTCTGACAGACGAGCTTCGATATGCGCTGTTGCCGTTTGCTTCAATCGTTCGGCGAGCGCCTCAGGCACCGGCACGTTCTTGACATGTTCGACTTCTTCGCCGAGTTCGGTGCGAAGGCGCCAAATGCGAGCCTGTTCCGTTGCGAATTGCGCCCATAGGGCTTTGTACTCGGAACGGAAATCGGCCGCTTCCATGAGCGGATTGGCGATGCGAACCTGGGCAGCGCTGTAGCCACCCGCAACCGCCACAGCCTGTCGGACGGTCATACCCGGCCGGAAGATGTACTCTCCCGGCTTCGCCACATCACCATAAACATAGATGGGCCGGTATTCGGCAAGCGAAACAAAGACCTGGTCGGTCTGGATCAGGTGCGTTACTTCACGGCCGTCCGCGGTCCCCCGCTGATACTGCTTGCTGGCGAGACTGCCAGCGATTATTTCCTGCGCTTGTTGAATGGAAAGGCCGCTGACTTGAACCGCTCCAACCAGCGCCAAGTTCACTTCGCCGTCCACTCCGATCAGCAATCGCTGCCTGAAATCCGGAATACCAGGGACCGATACTTCCAGCGTATCTCCGGGCTGTAGAGTGTAGTCGGCAAGTGCCGCTGTCGGAATCAGAGCGATGGCGCCAGCGAACGAAGCGAGGCGGGTCGAAGCCATGGTCATCGACAGCGCCGACAACAAGGATCTCAACAGCTTCATGGGTTCCCCAACGGGTTGCCCCGTATCTCTACGGGCGACTTAGCACGGGTTTCTCCGGCGCGGGCGAACCTGCGCATTGGATGGCCCTATGCTACCAGAGGAGGCATAGCCGAGGCCGAGGCAAAATGGCTGGCTCGCTGGCTCTTTCGAGGCACTCCTCATGGAAGCGGCACGGCGCCGCCGCATGAGCGGGCACATCAGCGGACGGCTCTCCTGCTCCTGCCGCGCCAAAATCGGTACAACGCGATCCCCTTCTGCCGAGACCGATAGCCCGCCGATGTCGGGTGGGCCGCATCCATGTTCCGTCAGATGTATGAACAAGCGCAATGCTGCGTTCGACCCGGTTCAACTGGAGGGGGTTCCACAGCCAAGGCCGGAACGCTGGCGCGAAGTGCAATCAAATAGCCGTATGAGAAACCAACTCCCACAATCTGTACAGGGCTCTCCAGGACTGGATTGACGAACATGGCGAGGAAAATCGTGATGAAGACTGTGGACGCATGATTGCGAACACCGCGTGGCAGTCGATTTGGCGGGAAGGCCACCAAAATGGCAGACACGATCAAAATGAAACCAATGACCCCCGTCCGCAATATGGCTTGAAAGAACGAATTGTGAATTCCTGTCGAGAGTATCTCAAGCATTTTGGCATGCGTAATATTCCTGGTGTCGGGAAGAAAGGTAATATCCTCGAACCCGGGAAACTCATATCGCCATCGGACCGATTCCTTCCCAAATCCGATGCCAAATCCGTATGTATCCGCAAGGGATGCGAGTGCGTCCGAAATGAACTCGAGTCGGATCCCGGAGTTCGGGTCCAGAGCAAAGGTTTGAGGTATGAAGTTCAGCCCGACGGCACAGGCCGAAGTCAGTGCGGCCGCCAGAGCTGCGGCCATCAACCGGCCGGGCACGCCAATTAGAATGACGATCATCGTGGCCGCGAGCACCTTGAACTGAGCCAAGGGGCTGGCGAGGGCTATTCCCAATAAGAGCAAAATGCCGCCGTATCGGCGCCAGTCGTTCGTCAGAAAAATACCGCCTGCAATGAAAAACATGGCAATGACCATGTTATTGATCAGCGAACCATAAAGAATCGGTATCGTGGCTTGCGGAGATGCGCCCTGATATTGCACGTCCTGCTGAAACATCACCGCCGGCGCGACAACGAGAGACAGGAACAGGAAAACGGGTGCACCAAAAAAAGCATTGCCGCTCATCAGCCTGCGGCGGAAATAAGCCTTGGATGCCCATGCGACGGCGAAGAATCCTACAATCGGGACGATTTGCCTTATGACTGCGTCTTGAAGGAAGTGAACCTGCCAGGAATCCGGCATCAGCCCGTATCTGGACAGCAGGGCAATGAAGAGGCAGAAGGCGGTGTAGACCGCCAGCAGACGAGGCGGCACCGTCTGCCGCAGCACGGCATAGGCCAGACAGACGCCGACCGGGATCACTATGAAGAAAGGGCCAAGCAGGCGCAGGGATATTGCGAGGGCGCAGGCCAGCCAAATGCCGGAGAGAAAGAGGGTGTAGTCGAGCACGTCAGGGGAATGGCTGCAAACGAGGTCGACCGGCTCTGAACCCTTCCCGCGTGACAATGTCGCCGGCGAGGTCATGGCCTGTATTCCCGGTTAGGACTGAAAGCCGCACGGTTGATCCTGGTCAAAATTACTGCCGAGAGTTTCTCTGCAGGGATGATGCGCAGGATTCCCTCGAGGTGGTCCGCGAAAGTGCGGCGTGCCTTCAGCACCAGGAGGACCTCGCTGATGACGCCCATAGCCGCTTCCAGATCAGCGGTGCGGTCGGTGCTGTGAAAATCAACCACTATACAACTGTATTCTTGCTGCAGATGCTGGAGTGCAGCGGAGATGGAGAGCGAGGCATTCAAGTCGGAGATTGACCCCGTGGGCCTGAGAACCAGAACTTCCAGCCCTTCCTGATCCGCGGGAATGGTGGCAAACGCCCTGGCGAGCTTGCGACCTGGCTCCGCGTTCAGCATTGGCTGGTCCATTGATGGCTTTTGCCAATTGGCATCAACGAGCAGTGTCTTTTGCCCGGTCGCCGCAATGACCCTTGCGAGATGAACCGCCACCGTGGAGCTTCCGGACTTGCCGAGGGGTGAAGCAACGCCGATTACAAATCCGGCTTGGCGGCCCTGAACTCCGCGCATCCGGGTGGCAATCTTGCTCACTTGGCGGCCCTGAACTCCGCGCATCCGGGTGGCAATCTTGCTCAGCGAGCTGTGAAGCTCGGGAGCGTCCTTTGAGTAGACGGGCTGCAAAGACTGCTCGCATGGCCCCACGACATTCCACCTGCGGCGGGGAATTCTGGGGATCCCTACAATCCGATCGAGGCCGGTCGACCTGTGCACATCCTCGACCGTCATCAGGCGGTGGTTCATTGCCTGCCTGATCAATGCATGACCAACGCCGGCAACCCCACCGGCCATAGCGGAGAGCGCTACCATCAGGACCGTTGGCGGCCAACTGCGTTGGCGAGGCGGTTCGGCCGCGGTGATGACCCTTGCGCTCGGGATCAGCGACGAGGCGCTAAAATCGGAGTGGGTCCGCTGCAGAAGGGCATTGTAAAGCGAGCGATAAACCTCGGCCGCGCTCTGCTGCTCGCGGAAAAGGACTCTTGCGCTCTCCGCAGATTCAGGGTCCGATGGGAGTTTCTTCGGTGATTCAGTTACAAAAGCCTTTTCCCGAAGTTCCGCCAGCCGCTTGTGCAGATCAGATGCTTCTTCCGCGCGAGCCGCCTGCCGGCGTTCGCGCTGACTTCCGATGTAACCGCCTGCGATCGCGTTCGCGAGCATGGCCGAGAACTGAGGATCGGAAGAGGTGACCCCGATCTCGACGGCGCGGGAGGAACCTAGCTGATGAACGGAAAACGCGCGCCTCACAAGGACCATCGCCTCATGCCGAATATTTGGCTCCGCCGTCGGCAGTTCGGTGCCGAAGAGAGACGCCAATTGGCTCCGCACATAGCTGGAGATCCGCGCGCGCAGGCTGTCATCCATCACAAACTCTTCGTCTTCCGCTAAGCCAGTGTGGTCAACAACGCGTCCGACGACCTCGTCCGACTGAATGACCTGTATCTGGCTCTCTACATAGACCCGCTCATCTGCCTCAGCTTCGCCCGGTTGCGAAGCGGGCGGAGATGAAAGGAGGATTGTCGCATAGGCGGTGTAATATCCAGGCGAAAGGACCGCATAGGCGCCGCCGACACCAAGGCTCACAACTATCCAGAGGAGGCAAAGGCGCCAACTGCTTCGAACAAATCTCAAGATGTCTTTCGCGGTCAGCTCGTCGCGATCCTTAGGGGGGATCGGCTGATGAGGCGACCCCGACGGCTGAAGGACAAAGTGATCAGTGGCGAACATACTATGCTCTCCTACGACCGGAAACGATCCGCGTCGTGCTCCAACGGCGCGGATTGGGACGCCGGCGGATATCCTCGCACCCGGCCTGCGTCGCAAGCCGCCGCCGTGCAAAGGGCGGCCGCTCCGCCAATGAGGAAGAAGCCGGCTGAAACCACCAGCACGACGACTTCCTTCGCCACCAGCGCATAAACAATGGCTTGCTCCGCCACGACGAAAGAGAAAAAATATGTGGCCACCAGGAATACTAGCAGACCGGATACGTTAAGGACGGCCCATTCATTTTCATAGCCGTAACTAAACATGAATATATTTGCTGTGAATGTATTTATGTTCATCAGTAGTGGTATAATTGCCATTGCGCGCACGATAGGTATCGCCCCTGAAAATTCATCTCCGAAGAGGATCAATATTATATACGGGGCAACAAAGTACATTCCAATACTCATCGCCGCTCCGCCTGCTACGGTGAATAGTGATATCCTTATCAGTCGTATCCCGGCAGCCGGGTCGACGTGAGCGTAGTATGAAACCCTCGGTATGAAGGTATCCATAAGCAACTTGAAAAATACCCGCGCGGCTAATAGGAATTTTTCGGCGACAGAATATTGTCCGGCTGCGACATAACCTTCGAAATGCCCGACAAGGGCGACGGGGAGGGTGAAGAGGGCAGTCTCCACGGCTAAGAAGAGGCATCCCCTCCAGCCATTGCGCAGCTGCATTCCAATCGTCGAAAGCGTCACGGACCTGAAGCCGCCGAACCCAATCGGCAGGATGAAAGGTAAGCAGATGACGCCACTGACGACGGGAACTGCGCTCTGGATGGCAACGGCGAGCGCGACCTGGTCAGGTGATGCGACCATGGCGACGAAACAGACGAGCGCCAGAACGCGAGCAACAACCACCGCGACGGCCGCCTGCCAGGCGCGTTCCAGGCCGACGAAGAGCCAGGCCGGAAAAATAATGCTGCCGGCGGCCGAGAGCATCGCGCACAGGAATGTCGGCCTACTGAGCGCCAGGACGTCGCCGGCCAGCACAAGGCCAACCAGGCATACGGCAACGAACAGCACTGCCTTGGTGGCCATGACCTGAGCAACGAGTGACGCGATCTCCGCCGGCTCGTAACGAAGGGAAGCAACCCTGCGCTGCGCGGTCCAATGAAATCCATAGGCTACGACGGAGGCAGCGAGTTGACCGATGGCGAGCGCATACGCGTACTGCCCGAAACTCATGGGTCCGAGGACACGCCCGGCATAGGGCAAGATGATCAGCGGCTGCAGGACGTCGGTGACATGCAGGACAGCCAGACTGGCGGCCTGTTTGCTCAGAGTCATGGTAGCCTCCAGTCAGGTGCCTGTCGAGGCAATGCAAACCACACCGTCCAGATATGGGCAACGCCGCCTCCCAGCAGCAGCGCCGAAGAACAGCCGCCCGTGAAGGAGTTGGGGCAGATCAGCAATACGGCGGTCCGAGTGTGTTCACTGGTTCCGCCTCCCTCTAACCGTCACGAAGTCTGTGCTTGGGAAGCAGAGACGCCTGCAGCAAAGCCAGGATGAACAGGCTGTTCGTCACGAGATACCTGCTCGCCAGGCGGCGGGGATCCTGGAAGAGCCGGTGCAGCCATTCCAGCCCGCTCTTCTGCATCCATTGCGGCGCCCGCTTGACGTCTCCGGCGTGGAAATCGAAAGCTGCTCCTACCCCCAACATGACCGCATTGATCCGGCCGCGATGCGCCTGCATCCAGCTTTCCTGCTTGGGACATCCGAGCCCCACCCACACGATCCTCGCACCGGACTGATTGATCATTCTGACCACTGCCTCATCCTCCTCGGCCGACAGAGGGCGGCGCGGAGGTGAGTAAGATCCCACGATGTTTATGCCGGCGAACTCGGTTCGAATGCACCCTCCGAGACGCTGGAGGGTGCCCGGGCTGCCGCCGTACAGGAACATTGCCGTGCCGAGTTCCGATGCCCTCCGGCAACAAATCCACATCAGGTCCGGTCCGCTGATGCGCGGCTGATCCGCGTGTCCCTGCCGCCTCAGCATCCACGCCACCGGCGCTCCATCCGGCGCGACAAGGTCGGCGCTATCCATCGCTTCGGCATGGGCGCGATTGCGGCGGGCGGTGACGACACTGTGGACATTGCACAGGAAAACCGTTCGGCTCTCCCGCCGTAGGGCCCAGTCGAAGACACAGTGGACTGCCTGCGCCAAACCCAGGGCGTGCACGGGTACCCCAAGCACTTGCTCGCGCAACTGTCCCTGATCGATCGCGTGTCCCTGATCAATCGCGAGCTCTGTCATGCCACAGCCTCGATTGCTGCAATAGGTGAGCCATCATCACAGCGTGCGAGCACTTCGAGTTCAATTGCTATTCCGAACGGGAAGCTGGCGGGCGGCGCGCTCACCGGAGGTAGCTAAAAGGAATATCCTTTGTTCTCTCCGTGGTGCCGAAAGAGCGCATGAAATGCGCAGCCCGTCGCGCCGTCAAGCAGGAGGTAAAGCCCCATCACCGCGGGCTTGCCTACGGCATTGTTGTCGGGCGACACCGTGACGATCTTGACGCCGATATGGCCGCCTGCCCACGTGCCGGCCGCAACGGAGAGAACAAGGGATATTCCTTTTAGGTACGTCCGATGGGCGCCGCCCACCAGCTTCCCGTTCGGAATAGCAATTGAACTCGAAGTGCTCGCACGCTGTGATGATGGCTCACCTATTGCAGCCAATCGAGGTGACAGAGCTCGCGATCGATCAGGGAGTGGTGGGATGTTGCAAATGTTCGCGGATGCCCTCTGGTTGCAGCCTAAGGAATTCACGCAGGATTATCTGGCATCGCTGTGCATCGCATTGGCGCAGATCGATACGGATGCCGTGCAGGAGGCGATACAGATGCTGCGCGCCGTACGCGATGCGGGCGGCACAGTCTTCGTCGCCGGCAACGGCGGCAGCGCAGCGACCGCCTCCCACTGGGTCAATGACCTCGGCAAGGCCACGAAGCGCTCGGGAAGGCAGCCAATCCGGGTCATGGGCCTGACAGACAACGTCTCCTGGATGACGGCGCTCGGCAATGACGAAGGCTACGAGCGTATCTTTGCCGGCCAGATGGAGAACTTCGCCAAGCCGGGTGACGTGCTCATAGTGATTTCAGCCAGCGGGAACTCGCTTAATCTCGTGCGGGCAGTCGAACTCGCTCGCGAAAGGAAGGTAGCCACGATCGGCATTGTCGGTTTTGACGGCGGCACGCTTAAAGAGCTCGTCGATCAGTCAGTATGGGTGCGGTCTGAAAAAGGCACCTACGAACTCGTCGAGGACGCCCACGCCGCGATCTGTCATGCCATCACGCGATACCTCGTCGCCGACCGACCGGAGCGCGGTCAATGAATATTGTCCTGCCGAGCTCTCCCTGCCTGCAAAAGGCAGATGTCGAGGGCCGCACCTACAGCCGGCCGCGCCAGGCGGTCATCCTGGCCGGCGGGCGTGGCACGCGCATGCGGCCGATCACACTCGACCGCCCGAAACCAATGGTGCCGGTGCTCGGCCGCCCTTTTTTGGAATACCAGATCGAACAGCTGCGGCAGGAGGGGTTCGAAAGAGTTCTTCTTCTACTCGGGTATTTGCCCCATGTGGTGATGGACCACTTCGGCGACGGCAGCAGGTTGGGCCTCAGTATCGAATATGCCGTCACCCGTCCCGACGACCTCACCAGCAGCCGGGTATCAAATGCCCGTCACCTCATAGATCCCTGCTTCCTGCTGCTGTATTGTGACAATTACTGGCCCATGCGCATGGAGCGGCTGTGGCAACGCTTCTGTGCGGCCGGCAAGCCTGGAATGATCACGGTCTACAGCAACAAGGACGGCTATTCACGCGGCAGCGTGATCCTTGATGCGGACGACAATGTGACCGTCTTCGACCGGCTCCGCTCCACGCCCGGGCTGCAGGGAGTCGAGATCAGCTATGCCATACTGACCGATCTCGCCCTCGAACTCCTGCCCGACGAGGACACCCTCTTCGAGGAGGCCATCTACACGCCGCTCGCGACGCAGCATCGCCTCGCCGGCTTCGTAAGCGAGCACCGCTATTACAGCGTGGGCTCGATCGAGCGTCTACCCGCGACGGAGCGCTTTATGAGGCGCGAAAAAACCATGCTTGTAGATAGGGACGGCGTACTCAACTGCAGACCGCCACGGGCTCAATATGTGTGTTCATGGGACCAGTGGGAGTGGGTTCCGGGTGCAAAGCAGGCGTTGGCCCTTCTGAACGAGGCCGGCTACCGCATAGTCGTCATCTCGAACCAGGCAGGGATAGCGCGCGGAGCGATGACCGCCGCTGATCTCGAGGCGCTTCACCAGCGCATGTGCGCCGAGTCCGAAGCCGTCGGCGGCAAGATCGCGGAGATCTACCACTGCCCACACGGCTGGGACGACGGCTGCGACTGCCGCAAACCCAAACCCGGCATGCTGTATCAGGCACAGCGCGACTTTGATCTCGACCTCACACGCACACTCTTTGTCGGCGATGACGATCGTGACCGTCAAGCGGCCGAAGCCGCGGACTGCCTATATGCGCAAGTAAGCGAGCAATGCTCGCTTCTGGACCTCACCCGTCAACTCCTTTCGAAAGCGGAGCAGGGCAGACATGAATGAACCAACACGCGTTCTCGTCACCGGACACAATGGATATCTCGGTTCTGTCATGGTGCCCGTGTTGCAGACGGCGGGCTATGAGGTGGTCGGGCTGGACATGGGATATTTTCATGCGTGCACCCTGGGAGCCGACAATACCAGTGTGCCCGAGATCACAAAGGATCTGCGCGCCATCGAACCCCCGGATCTCCAGGGCTTTGACGCACTGATCCATCTGGCGGCACTCTCGAACGACCCGATCGGAAATCTCAACGCGGATTGGACGAGACAGATCAATGCGCAAGGGACAGTTCGTCTGGCCACGATGGCCAAAGCGGCCGGCATTCGGCGGTTCCTATTTTCCTCCTCCTGCATCATGTATGGCATGTCGAAAGCCGCCGTCGTCGACGAAACCGCCCCGCTGGCGCCGCAAACAGAGTACGCAAGATCGAAGGCTGTTGCCGAAGAAGCGCTGCGCGCACTGGCGGACGACCGGTTCTCGCCCGTCTATTGCCGCAACGGCACCGTCTATGGTCTCTCGCCGCGAATGCGCTTCGACACCGTGCTGAACAATTTCATGGGCAGCGCCTTCACAACTGGACGTGTCGAAGT
Source organism: Mesorhizobium sp. WSM4817 (assembly GCF_055811135.1). Taxonomy (NCBI): domain Bacteria; kingdom Pseudomonadati; phylum Pseudomonadota; class Alphaproteobacteria; order Hyphomicrobiales; family Phyllobacteriaceae; genus Mesorhizobium; species Mesorhizobium sp. WSM4817. Next base: position 63,578 of record NZ_JBVVQQ010000025.1, read on the forward strand.
CCATAGCGATGGCACGCCATGGCGGCCCGTGGTTCATGTCCAGGATGTCGCGCGCTATTTCAAATTGATGCTGGAGGCGCCGCTACAGGACATCCACAATGAGGCGTTCAACATGGGTGTTGAAAGCCTCAATCTTCAGGTGCGCGAGATAGCAGAGATCGCCGTTGAGGCCGTCCCCGGCGCGCAGCTCACAATGACACCGAAGCGGGGCGCGGACCAAAGGACCTACAAGGCGGACTTCAGCAAGTTCTCACGGACTTTCCCGGATTTCGAGTTTCAGTCGACGGCGCGAAAGGGAGCGCAGGAGCTTTACGAGGCGTTCCGATCGATCGCACTTAGATTTGAAGACTTTACGGACAAGCGCTTCACGCGGCTGCGCTGGCTCGATCATTTGCTCAAGGCGGGGATGCTCGATGATCAACTGCGCTGGCGAACCGCACAGCCGCGTGTTGCCTAATTTTCATTCCGTTGATTTTCGTGAGGGCAAAATATGGAACAGCTAGACGATACCAAAGCCGTGGGGCGCCGCTCAGGACTGGACCTTCCGACCATCATCGACCGCGCTGCACAGCGTCTACCGTCTCTCGTCCTGACGCGCACTCCTTTGCGCGTCAGTTTTGCTGGCGGCGGTACCGACCTGCCCGATTTCTACAATCGCGATTGCGGCGCGGTCTTCAGCGCGGCAGTGGACAAGTACATCTATGTCACCGTCAAGCGTCACAGCGAGATCTTTAATGAACCCATCCGCTTGAACTATTCACAGACAGAGCAGGTAAACACCATTGGGGAGATCAAGAACAACATAGCTCGCGAATGCCTGCATTTCCTGGAGATCGAACCGCCGATTTACATCTCGACGGTCGGAGACATGCCGGCCTCGACGGGCATGGGGGGGTCGAGCTCGTTCACGGTGGGACTGCTCAACGCCCTGCATGCATTCCGGGGAGAACGTGTCACCCCTGGCCAACTCGCCGAAGAGGCATGTCACATCGAGATGCACATCCTCAAGGAGCCGATTGGCAAGCAGGACCAGTATGCCGCCGCGTTCGGGGGCATGAACCTGTTCCGCTTCCAGCCTGGCGGCGCGGTAACGGTCGAGCCGCAGCGGGTGCGCAATGGCGCCGTCGAACATCTCTTCAGCAACCTGATGATGTTCTGGACATCGCATCAGCGACCGGCCAGCTCCGTGCTGGCAGAGCAGAAGGCGAACACGTCAAGCAATCTCGATACGCTCAGGCGGATGCGGGACGACGCCTTCATGCTTCAGGAGATCTTTTCGGAGCCCGTCATCGACATAGAACGCTTCGGTGCCGTCCTTCACGCAGGGTGGGAGATGAAGCGGAGTTTGGCGTCCCGCGTGAGTAACGCGGCGATCAATGGGCACTACGACCTCGCCAGGGACGCAGGTGCGGAAGGCGGCAAGCTGTGCGGCGCCGGCGGCGGCGGGTTCCTTATGTTCGCGGTCAAGCCGGAACGCCGGGAAAGCGTAAGACGCGCACTTTCACACCTAGCCTATGTGCCTATCGGCTATGAAGTCCATGGCTCGCGGCTCTTGCATCCGGCGCAAGTCTAAATGCCGTCCCGCGATCGCACAAGCGGATCGCCGGCGCGAGCAACCATCAAGGAGAGCGTCGGAGATGCGACCCGACGTGACATTCATTTGATCAATGGATCTACGATGGTTTTCACAAAGACCGATATTCCCGGCGCCACCCTGGTGGAACTGCAGAAATTCGAAGACGAGCGGGGCTTTTTCGCGCGCGGCTGGTGTTCGCGGGAATTTGCCGAGCAGGGACTTCCGGATCATGTCGTGCAGATGAATATTTCATACAACAGGCACAAGCATACACTGCGCGGCTTCCACTACCAGCTGGCTCCCCATGGTGAGGACAAGATGCTTCGCTGCATCCGGGGCAGCCTGTACGACGTGCTGATCGACCTGCGGCCCGAGTCACCCACCTATAAGCAGCACCTCACTGTGGAACTTTCCGCGGCGAACCAACGGATGCTGGTGATACCGAAGGGCTGCGCGAACGCCTTTCTCACCATTGAGGACCACACCGAGGCCACGTATCTCGTCTCCGAATTCTATGCACCGGCAGCCGAACGCGGTGTTCGTTGGAACGATTCTGCTTTCGCCGTGAAGTGGCCAGTGGATGAGCCGGCGGTGATCTCAGATAAGGACCGGACTTGGCCAGACTACGCCGAATGACCTTTCTCGGCGACGAACTTGCGGGAGCGCTACAGAGGAGACGCAAATGTTCATCGTCGACAGGGAGTTGGAGTTGCTCCAGGCTGAGGGGCGTCCAATTCGCGTGGGTATGGTGGGGGCCGGTTTCATGGCCCGAGGTATCGCGATGCAGATGCTGCGATATGTTCCGGGCATGGAACTCGTAGCCATTTCCAACAGACACGTGGAAAAGGCGCGAGAGGCCTATGCCGCTGCAGGCGCGGACGATGTGACGGAGGCGACCAGCACCAAAGCGCTTGAGGATCTCGTGGCCCGCGGCCGCCGCGCGATCACGGCGGACCCGATGCACATTTGCGAGGCCGAAGGCATCGACATCGTCGTCGAGGCGACAGGCGCGATCGAGTTCGCTGCCCAAGTCACAATGTGCGCGATCCGGCACGGCAAGCATCTCGCCCTGATGAATGCCGAACTCGACGGCACGATCGGCCCAATCCTGAAAGTGTATGCCGACCAGGCAGGCGTGGTCCTCACCAATGTGGAGGGGGATCAGCCGGGCGTCATCATGAACCTCTACCGTTGGGTCAGGGGCCTGGGCATACGTCCCGTGCTTTGCGGGAACATCAAGGGCCTGCACGATCCCTACCGAAATCCGACGACCCAGGAGGGATTTGCCAAGAAGTGGGGGATGAAGGCCCCGATGGTCACCTCCTTCGCGGACGGCACGAAGATCTCATTCGAGAACGCCATCGTCGCCAACGCCACAGGCATGCTGGTGGCCAAGCGCGGCATGTACGGGCCTGTGGTCGAGCCCGGGACCCCGATCCAAGAGGCGGTCGGCTGGTATCCGCTCAATCAGCTCCTCGAGGGGCCGGGGATAGTTGATTATTGTGTCGGCGCCATGCCTAACCCCGGCGTCTTCGTTCTTGGCACCACAGAGAATGCCGTCGAGAAACACTATCTGTCGCTCTACAAGATGGGCCCCGGGCCGCTCTACTGTTTCTATTGGCCTTATCATCTGTGTCATTTCGAGGTCCCCTTCACGGTGGCGAGGGCCGCGATCTTCCGCGATGCTGCGATTGCGCCCCTGGGCGCGCCGACCGTTGACGTTGTGGCCGCCGCCAAGCGGGACCTTAGTGCCGGAGAGATCCTCGATGGCCTCGGACATTACATGACCTATGGCCTCTGCGAGAACGCGCCGACGGTGCACGCCGAGCGGCTTGTGCCGATCGGGCTCGCCGAGGGCTGCCGACTGCTGCGCGACGTCAAGCGCGACGAGGTGCTCGGCTATGACGACATCGAGCTTCCGATAGGGCGGCTGTGCGACGGACTGCGCCGGGCGCAGGATCTTATCTTCTTCGGCAGCTCTGCCGCGTCACCGCAGCGCGAGGTTCTTACAACCGCTTAGTTAGCGGGATGTTGTGCAGACCGAGCCCGAGGAGGTTCGAGATGGCCGAACCGATGGCGCGAACGCTATCCGACTTCCATTACCTGAAGCATGCCGCCGCGCTTTGCCTCCTCTTTGTGGGTACGACTTTCCTGGCCCTTAACCCGGATTGGATCGACAGGCCCCTCGTAAAGGCCATTAACACCGTAGCGAGCAATCAGCCCTTCGCCAGCCGGCTCGCTTTCGGTGCCGTCTACCCAACAACCGAGGGCGCTATAGTTGTGTCCTTGCTTTGGTATTGCTGGTTCGCCCATGACAGGCCGGAATCGAGGGCAAGGCTGGTGAGCGGCGTCTGCGCAGCTGTCCTCGCGGCGCTCGTCGCGCATTTCCTGCAGGGCACTCTGCCGACGACGCCAAAGCCGATTTTTGACGCCGCACTTGGGCTTCATATCCCGGAGGTTCTGGGCGACGCTGCCGTTCTGCGCTCAGCGCCGTTCGCCGGCAGCCCCGGGTTCCCCAGTGAGCGAGCGGTTCTGTTCGCGGGTTTAGCGATCGCCATTCTTCTCGTTCGCTTCGAACTCGGACTCCTCGCCCTGGCCTGCACCTTGGTGATAGAGCTTGCGCGAGTCTACTTGGGGCTGCATTACCCGACCAATGCTCTGGGTAGCCTCGCCTTGGCCGCGACCCTGGCATGGCTAGCACAAACGCGCCCGAGCCTTGAACTCGGCGCCTTGTTTCTCCGGTGGGAGCGCGGCGCCGCACCAAGCTTCTATCTGTGCAGCTTTCTGGTCTCATACCTTGTTATTACGTTTCAGGACTTGCGCGAACTTGCCAAAAGGCTTCTCCAGTAGGAACTGGTGTGAAGGCGGCCAGGAAACGTCATCTTGGCCAAGCAACAACAATCATGCTGAATGGTTCGCAACAGCGGCGAATTACCACAATGCAACGGATCAAGAAATATGCATCCGGCAGCTGGATAAGGCTCCCCATACGGCTTCCACTGGCCCCTATTACCTCTGCCATTTCGAGTACCCACTACGTCGCGCGGCCGCTGTTCAAAAAAGCCCGATCGCTCCGCTCGGCGAAGCCCAGGGTCAATTTCGTTCGAACCGCGAAGGCCCGCCCTCCCCTGCGTTCAGCTCCGCAACGAACAGGATCACCACTTCTTCGGCCCCACAAGTAGCCGGCACGCAGCCCTCGGACAGGGGCATCGGCGTAGGGACTCGTGAGCCGGCGATCGCAGCGGGGCGGCTACTTCCTATGCAGCGGGGCGAAGACGTTGGCCGAGCCCAAGGCGACGCTCCCGCAGCATCTGTTACGAACGCCGAGCGATGGGGATTACCTCCTTTTGCTGGAGTGCCTGCCACAATGACACTCTGCTCGCGGGAGGGAATTGATGTAAAATTCACAGGGCGATAGCCCCTCCGCGTTAGGCCAGACTGAACCCATCTGGCGCTCTTGTCCATTTTGGACATGGTGAGGACGGCGCAGTCAAGCGGAACAGCTACTACGAATAAGCCAAAGGCACTATTGATGTACAATCCAGATTGGCTCCGGTATTGTAAGCGCGTTGTAAGAGCGGCCTTAGGCTTCGATCATCTTCTCCGGCCCGAATGCTTTGTTCCTACACAAAAACTCGGCTCCGTATATGGAGGTTGGGTGGTTGCGGTCGAGCCTCTTCTAGGAACTCCCACCCCTATTGTTCTTTCCTTTGGCTTAGGGGACGACATTTCATTTGATCAGGAAATCAGCAAAGTATTCGGCGCAAAGGTCTTTGGGTTTGATCCGACTCCGGCCAGTCTTGACTGGATTGCCGCTCAGGAATTACCCCCCACTGTGCGGATCTACCCGCTGGGAATATCTAATTTCGACGGGGAGCAGACGTTTGCTGTGTCCGAAGACGATACACGCAGCAATTTTTCCACGAAGATGGTTACAGGCAAGAGCATTATCTGCAACGTGAGGCGTTACTCTACTATCCTGGATATGCTCGGACTGGCAACTATCGATGTGCTGAAACTCGACGTTGAGGGGGCAGAGCACGACATCCTTCCACAGGTGCTTGGATCTGATGTCTTACCGAGACAGATTCTCGTCGAGTTTCACCACTGGTGGCACCGCACTCCGGTGGAGCAAACGTACCGAACAGTAGAAGCGATAAAGGGCCAGGGGTACACCCTGTTCCATGTTTCTCCTGCGGGCCACGAATTGTCATTTTTGCTGACGCGATAACAAGCCTTACGAGAACTTTCGACAACCCGCCGTCGGTGGCGGGGATCGTCGGCAACAAGCGCCCCGACGCCACGCTTGCCAGGTGACCCGAGATGCAGGCTGGACGCGAACATTTCTCAGCCGGCATGGCCCGCGCCGCACTGATCAGACGACCCACATGTTCGGCATTGCCGACGGCAGCATGGGCGGCAAGCAGCTCGCGGAGACGGGAAGTAGCTGTGACGGGCATTGAGCGATGGGATTACCTCCGTTTGCTGGTGTGCCTCCCACAATGACACTCTAGTCGAACAAAGCGCTTTCGCCTTTCATTTGAGGAGTGTGGGGGCGGACCGTCGGTCGAGGTCGCCACCACAGCCCTCAACGATTGGATGGGACACGATGACAGATCGCATTGCGCTCATAACTGGTGTGACCGGTCAGGACGGTGCCTATCTTGCCAGACTGCTGCTGGAGAACGGCTATACTGTCCACGGACTGAAACGCAGATCCTCCTCCTTCAATACCGAACGCATCGACGACATCTACGTCGATCCGCACGAACCGGACGCACGCTTCTTTCTCCACTACGCCGACCTGACCGATGCGACCAATCTCATTCGTATCATTCAGGAGACGCGCCCTACCGAAATCTACAATCTTGCGGCCCAAAGCCATGTCCAGGTAAGCTTCGAGACGCCGGAATATACCGGCAACGCCGATGCCCTTGGCACACTCAGGCTGCTTGAAGCCATACGCATCCTGAAGATGGAAGAGCGGGTGCGCTTTTATCAAGCGTCAACCTCCGAGCTGTTCGGCAAAGTCCAGGAGGTGCCCCAGACGGAGAAAACGCCGTTCTACCCGCGCTCTCCCTATGCGGCGGCCAAACTCTATGCCTATTGGATCACGATCAATTACCGTGAAGCGTACGGAATGTTCGCTTCCAATGGCATACTGTTTAATCATGAAGGCCCCACGCGCGGCGAGACGTTTGTGACCCGCAAGATCACACGTGCGGTTGCAGGTGTCGAGAGAGGCTTTCAGTCCACCCTCTATCTTGGAAATCTGGACGCGAAACGCGACTGGGGGCATGCTCGCGACTATGTGGAGGGCATGTGGCGGATTCTTCTGCACGCCGAGCCTGACGACTTCGTCCTCGCCACGGGCGAAATCCATTCGGTGCGCGAGTTCGTGGAACGTGCCTTTCGGGCAGTCGGCCGCGCCATCGTCTGGGAAGGTAAGGGGGTGGACGAGATCGGCCGGGATGGCAAGACAGGAGAGATCCTCGTCCGAGTCGACCCACGGCATTTCCGTCCGACGGACGTCGATCTCCTGATGGGAAATCCGGCGAAAGCCCGCTCAAAGCTCGGCTGGTCGCCTAAGACGACGTTCAGCGACCTCGTGGCGGAAATGGTGGCCGCCGATCTGAAACGTCTGGAGCGAGAGACCTGGCACATGGACAGTAGCGTCTAGAGTGGGCCACCGGTCATGGACTACACTTATCGGCTCGACGCAAAACGCGTATTCGTGGCTGGCCACCGCGGCATGGTCGGCTCGGCTGTGGCGCGGCGATGGGAGAAGAAAACTGCAAGGTCCTAATGGCTCCGCGCGACGTTCTCGACCTTCGAAATCAGGACGCCGTGCATCGCTGGATGACAGAAACCACGCCCGACGCCGTGGTCCTTGCAGCAGCAAAGGTCGGCGGGATTCTCGAAGCGAATGTCATCCGGCGCAGGCGCGGCCACAACCCCGCTCGCAGGAACGACGACTTGCCAGCTCCTGAAGCGCCGAGAACCACGAGCGCCCGCTCGGCGCCGGCATCGCGCACATAACATGCACGGCTGCCGCCGCTCTCGATGCGCGCGCCGGTGGCCTGGATAAAACCTTCAACTTGCTCGTCAATCTCGGCGGGCTCACCCTCAACGTGCTTTTGTCCTTTGCCCAGTTCGGGCGAGAGGTCACAGCCGAGCGCATTCGCGACAACGTCGCTGCGGCGAAGAAGAAGGGTATGTGGATGGGCGGCGTGGTGCCGCTGGGCTATCGCGTCGCGTCGACAATCGCAAGCTGGTAAATTGACGAGACCGAAGCACAAACAGTCAGGCACCTGTTCGACCGCTATCTCACCCTGAAGTCGGTTCGGGATCTTGTCGATGAGGGTGCGAGTGAGGGGCTCTCGACACGGCTGCGACAACGCAAGGACGGATCAGTTACCGTCACCATGCCGTTTGGTCGCGGCAATCTCTACCACCTTCTTTCGAACCAGATCTACATCGGCAAGATCAGGCACCAGGATCAAGTTTACGATGGTGAGCGCGAGCCGATCGTCACGGCGGCAATGTTCCAAGAGGCCCAGGCACTGCTCGCCTCGCAAGCGCCACGGCGGCGATTCCAATGTCTCGCAACCTCATCTGCTGACAGGTTTGCTCTATCACGAAGCTGGCGAGAAATTGCGATCGGTTCATGCCAACAAGCAAGGTGTCCGCTACCGCTACTATGTCTCGAAGCAATTCGTCGACCGACGGCGAAACGAGTCCGAGGGCTGGCGCCTTCCTGCGCAGGCTGTGAATCGGCAGTTGAGCATCGCCTGAATCGAAACGCGGATCGTGCTTACAGACGGATCCCACAGCGACCGAGAACCCGATGGCGCTTTGATTGACCTTCTGCGTCGAGACCAATTGTACCTAAAACAACTTACGGACGGAGCTAACCGAAGCCTCACCGACGTTGCCATCCTCAACGGCACCGTTGCATCTGAGGTGAGCCGCCTCCTGCCCTTCGCGTTCCTCGCCCCGAAAATTGCTGCAAGCATCGTTGCGGGTGATCAACTGTCGAACTGACGGCGCACAAGCCCTCGCGGGTCTCTGACCTGCCGCACGCCTGGAGTACCCAGGCCACACTCCTCGGCTTCTGACACAATCCGGCGTGCATCTGGCTGATCAGCCAACCATCGCTTTGGCAAACACTTGGCTACGGAATTCGCCCGACAGAGACGGACGGCCAAAAGACAGGTGTTTTGGACGCTCACTGCGGAGTCTCAGCCAAGTGTTGGCTGCTACTCGGCGCTAACCCGGAAATGTCGTAGCTATTTTGAGACGGGCGAAAAACCCGGAAATCCGGCTGACTGAATGGTGGGCCCGGAGGGCGCATGATAACGTTTGATTTTATTGGCTTTTTCGTGGGCTCAAATCAAAAATCGTCCCGTATCATTCCGTATGGTTCCGCGATTATCACCCGCCGCGACCGGACCGCAGAGCGGAACGCCCGGCCTCGCATGTCGACCACTTCAAAGGCGTCCTGCCTGTCGCTGGCTATGCCGGCTTCGAGCATCTCACCGCGAGGGGAACATCGCTCTCGCTCCTGTTGCGCGCACACCCGCCGCAAGTTCTATGAAGTGGCGCGGGCTACCAACGTGCCAATCGCGATGGAAGACTTGCCAGATCGGCGAACTCCACGCAGTTGAAGTGGGACGTTGGCGGTCAATTGCCCGCGCACTGGCCTGCATCCTGGTGTAGCCGTTCGAAACCAACTATCGACAAGCGTACTGCGTCCCCGACAGCGGCGAAAGCTGCGCTTCGAGCCAGATCTGTGTTGCGCCAGCTAGGCCCACGATTTGCGTTGTAGGGCGGTGGCTGCTCGCCAAGATAGCCGCGGTGTTTTTGCTGTCTGCGGTTCAAGCTAGCTGGCCCGCGCGGTGTGCAAATTTGCTGAGGACCGCAACGAAGAGCCCCGAGTTACAGGCCTACGAGATCCCACACCGTCGATGATCGGTATCGTGATCCTGGCCGTCGTTAAGCATGCGACGCCGCAAGCTCCCTTGGTCCCCAGGATTAACCGGTGAATCGCAGCGGCTTAGAACAAAAACGGTGCAGCCTGAGCGACGCGTACGGTCCATAGGATTCGTCTGAGCGTTGATTTGGGCGCTACCCGATAATCTCGATGCGCCTTTTTCGGCAGACGTCATCGAAGTCGCCTTCGTTCCATGTTGCGAGATAGTTGATCTTGAGATTGCGGTCGTCCAACATTAGCCGTATGAGGCAATCGACCATGCTTAGGGGCCGATGTTCTCGAACCCCAGCCCGAAAGGCCAATTCTAGCGCCCGCTGCCGATAGGGTGCGTCATCGATCCAGCCAATGCGCGGAGATTTAAGTTCGATCTCAACTCGCGATAGAGCAATGTGACGCCTCGCTAGTCTCGTTCGGATTGTCTCGTATGCGACCGGCCAAGGCATGACTATAGAATGGTCGTGGATGAGGTTATAGATCGCGTCCACGTCACCACGACGATCGTGTGCCTCTCGATCGTCCGCAAACGCAAGCCAGATGCACGTATCAACAATGGTGTTCGGCATTACTCTTCTTCGTCGGTTACATCGCCGTCCGGTGAGTAGCCCGTCCACGGTGCTGCCTTGCGTGTGCCAACCACAAATCGACCTTTGTTCAGCCCCGTATTTGGATGACGGTAAATCACGTATATCCGAGAGCGCTTGTCGAACTTGACCCTTTTTTTGAGGTCGGCCTTTAGCTTGTTCGGCAGGGTATCCCCATCGTGTTCGTAGCTAATAGCCGCCAATGCGTCACCACATTCCTTGGCATTGTGATCGTCAAGCCAAGCGTATAGACCTTCGTAGTCACCCCGAATGCCGAGATCAAAGGATAGCCAGATAATCTGATGGCTCATCGAGTAGTACTCCGCTGCCGACTTATAGCCTTAGATGCGTCGCATTCCGCGTCTTACAACTACGGCCAGTAGCGAATATCGACTTCATTTTCATGAATATTGCCTTGCGTAAGAGGCACCCCGCGAGGTGCGATGAGAATCCCATCGTCGCCGATCAAAGACGTCGAGGCAACAAAGGCGCACATTACCATGCCAAGCTCCACATTCGCGGGCCCCGCCGGCTGGTCTTACTCGGGAATGCTGCCGCGCCACAAGATCAGCTTCAGATCCTCGCCGTCGCTCTCGATCAGACTCGCGTAGATCGGGGCCGGGACGAGGGGTTATTTAGCTTGACAGAGAAATAGTCGTTGCCCTTGGCGAATCGCTCTTGTTCCATGCCGCCTCGAACTCGGTGTCGCCGACCAGATGCGGCGGCCGGCCTCTTATCGTTGTCCATTGGCAGGCCTGCCTGAAAGATATGGTCAATGGCTCCAGGGGTGCCCACTCCAGTGACGTAGTGCACGGCGAGATGATACCCGGAATACTTGCCAGGGATGAATCCATATGTCACATAGATCGCGTCAGTCACTCGTAGTCCTCCACCGTCTTCTTCAGCATGGCGTAGATACTGTCAAAGAAAGACTTCACTTATCTTCAATAAAGATAGTATGCAACAAAATCTCTATTTGGATATATGAAATGCCCGACGTTACCTAAGTTTTACCGAAACGAAAATACCCGGAACTCTTCGCAGTCGCGCGAATGACATCGATATCGCACTTACCTCTGGGGAATCTTTCCATAAGGGTTCTAACAAAATTTTGTAATTTGGGTGATCTTCAGACAAAAGCGCGTCTATCGCCGATACGACAGATGTCATTTCGTTGGTACATCGACCGCTTCGATTTCACCGGCACTTCCTTGTCGGATCAATATGGACCCGCCACTATCCCAAAAATTAAGCATCGGTAGCGATGCCAATAATTCTTATTCTTCCACCCGCCCTGTAGCTCCTCTTCGCGAAGACTGCATTGTTCACACTTGCAACGAAACGCCCGCTTTATCGTCGCGTTTGCATGTAAACAAAACTGAAGCTGAGACCAACTGCTCCAAGACCGCGGCCGCAAGCCACGCAGAAATCTGATGTAAAAAGCTAAAAGTAGTCCCCGCCTCAGCCACGAACACTACCGCCGCTATGAATCAGCTGCGATCGCGACCCATTGCCCCCCAGTGACCCAGGTGAGACGGTAATGAACCAGCCAGCCAAAGAAGCAGGAACACCGGGAAGGCGTCGGGTCAAAAGCGAGATCGGAATGTCTTGACAGTCCAGGACCCATCCCCCTCGTTCATCGTCGCAGTTAAGATCTTGTCGCCGTCCGTTCGAACATTGACGAGGCCATAGATCAGCCCGCCGACAAGCCGTATCTGCGAGAGGCGCTTGCTTTTCTCGGCGGGTCTAAGACCTCCGGGTTTAGTTTCATGATATGTGATAGTGACATTCTGCAGCTGTTCAGGGTCGACTTGCAGGTTTTCGGGAGTGCCGGTTATCTGGCGGTCAATCTCTAATGTCCGCGGATGCCCGAGAGATATCGACCGCGCGAGTTCGGTCGAATAGACGAGTGGCGTAACAATCTCATCCTCTTCGATCGTCAGATACCCGGTCGCGCCGCTGGCGGCAACGATACGGGGTTTTGGATGATCATGGCCTTCCGCGTCCCCGGAACTGATGACCGTCACAGCTGGCTTCATCGCCTGCAGGAATGTGTACGATACGTCTTCGCTGCCGTGGTGGCAGGCCTTGGCAACATCGCACTGAAACTCCAGTCGCCGCCCCTCGTAGGCATCTAGCAAGGCCTGCTGGCTCGCTTTGTTGAGGTCACCGGTGAGAAGGATGCGGGCTCGCCCATAATCCAGACGGGCGAGCACACTGTTTCCGTTGGTTGTCCTGGAATCTGCGCCTAGCTTTAGCAGGCCGGGCCTTTCACCAACCGAAAATTCAACCGGGCCCAGAATGTGAATTCTCACATCGGAACCCGGCCCAAAGGTTGGCAAATACTCAGAACGATCGCTCAGGCGAGTGACGGGTGTCGGTTCTCCGTCAGCCCTTCTGGTCGAAACCACCTTTGCAATGAAGTTCCCCCAGGCGCCCTGAAGTTTCGGGCGGCTAGCCGGGTCAATCCCGTGTTCGGCGGACCCGCGGTCGTCGAGAAGGTCGACATGGAAAGTCCGGCCATTCTCTCGTTCGGTCTCGCCAAGGGTACGATCGGAACCATCTGGTTTCGTCCACCACGAGATGCCGGCATGATAGAACGCCTCTACGGTCGTTCCCGCTACATCAAGCTCGTCCTCTTGCTCTGCGTCCAGAAGGTCAGCCAGGCCTCCGTAGTGATCGAAGTCATTGTGAGAGGATATCATAGCGTCGAGTCGGACATGGTCGAGGCCATAATCCTCGAAGAATTTCCAATCAACGAAATCGGCGGCGCTCTTTCCAGTGTTCTGGGAACCTCTTGGGTGGCCGCCGTCGATCATGATATGTCGAAAGTCGGGAGTCTTAATCAGCATTCCATCCCCTTGCCCAACATCGATAAAATAGACCTCGAGCAGAGATTTTCCACCCTCAAGGGCTTCAGCATCGATCCAACCGTTTCGCTCGCGGCCTCTCGCCCGAACAGGTAGGCGTCCACCTTCCTGCTGACCAAGAAGATGCACGCCATCGCCCCAAAGCAAGAAGCCCTTGGTCTTCTCACCTGACGACTCAACATACAGCGGCGTAGAGTTCGCGCCGATGAACCGGTCGAAATTCACGTCAACCATTGGATACGCTCCACCATCAAAGTAATAGCATCACACCCCAAAAACCGGGTCGATGTAAATGATCTCAACGAGTATTTTTCGCAAATATTCATGAACATTTTGGAGCGACCTCCTGGATCGGATTCCTTTCGAGCTAGTGGCGCTTGAACCGCGCCAACGAAGTCAGATTACGGGTTAGAAGGTAGCCAACAGCTCTACGACAGGAAGACCGCTCATTGTACGCAACTAGTATTTAGTCGGTTAGCTCCACGAACATGTACATTCGGCCCATAATGGGCCTTCCGATGACAGCTTCAGATGAAAGCAGCCCTCTGCAAAGAAAATGCGACATCGAAAGGTATGAGGTGTCGAAAGTCCGTTCCCAGCTGCCTACATGCCCGTGATCGGAATAGGCGATCCTCGCCATTCCAGGCCTCAGACCCGGCCATGCCGGAGGTTCTTGACGGGATCGGGTTAGAAGGCCGCAATGCCCGCGGGCCGAGGATCCGGAGGAAACCGTCCTGTTAGCACCCCGCTGCACGCCTTTGCCGCACGCGCGTGTCATAGGCATTTCGGCTTTGAAGTGGATGCGCTAAGTATCGTTGCAAACGGGCCAACCAACGGTCACGCGCAAGATGAGAGTGCGGTGGCCGAGACAGGTGGACGGAACGGAGGTGTTGCGATGCGGAAAACCTTCCAGACCAGGCCCCTCGCACGGACCTGCGTTCTGGGATTTCCTCCGGACTGTCGTGCCCGATTTCGAGGCGTCCAAGGCGTGGCTGGAAGCCTATCAGGGCAGTCTCAGTGCTGAGTTTCTTGATGGCTAATGGCGGCTCAACAGATGGCGGCCGAGGCGGGTGCTTGCCCGAAGGAGCCGCCTAAAGATGCAGCCAATGGTGCAGCCAGCCGGAAGGCTCTTCCGAAAAGTGCACAACGACAGTTATTTGGCGGAGAGCGAGGGATTCGAACTCCGCGCTTGGATGAGCGAAACCTCCTTCTCGTCTGCACCGTGCAGCCGACCCCAGAGATGCCAACGAACGCGATCATCCGCTGCTTCATACCTCGAACTCCAAATTGGCACGATTGAGAAGCCGCGGGAGGACGTCAGACCGAATTTCATAGATCGACTGTTGCGGGTTACTGTTCACTATACCCAAATCTCGTAATTCATCCAGCCCGACCACGGGATCTATGTAGGCGGCCAAAAGATAGTTTATGACCTTTACCGGCTTTGCCGTCGTAGCCTGCCACTGCTCAAGTTGCTGCTCACTGTAGACGGATCGACCGCCCGTCAATTGCATCAACTCTCTGGTAGAGCTCGCGAATGTGACGCTCTCCAAAATGCCTAACGTCGTCATGGCTTGCGAAGGACGTTCCTTTGACGCCCCCTTGTAGAAGAACAGCAGGGAGCCCGCATCGCCGAGGTTTGATGGTGCTCGGCACAGGTAGACTTTCCGGATCGTGTTCCCCGGCCGCGTCGGACGGTCGGCCCGAGAAGCGCCGACGAAAAAGTCCGGCTGCTTAGGCTTCCATAGATCAGGGTATAAGGTGTCGTGATAGTCTTCCTTGATAGGAATTCCGAAGCCGCGAACTTGATCCGTCACAAGAAAGCGGGGGTAATTTCTCCTGGCGGCTTCGAAAACCGACATCGAGGGATCATCAACTAGCTTTGCGGACGAAAATGCCCGCTCGTAAATGAGTTCACCGTTGTCTTTCGTGCCGGCATGGATAAAGCCGTAGAACTCCAAGAGGTTCATCAGAGCCGCCTGGTCTTCGAATGTCGTCAGATACGCCAAGTCATATCTATTGCACTGAGCGTACCAAAGGACCTGCTTCAAGAGCAGCTCACCGAGTTTGACACCGCGCTTGTCGGGCGCCACTTTGAAGGTGCAAACTTTCAAAATTTTATTGGCTTTCGTCACCGCATCGGTATCCGTCGCGCTCTCGTCCTTTCGGACAATCAGGCCTGCCAATTCGTCATCATCGTAAACGACCCAACAAGGGCGGTGCTGGCGAACACACTTCTCGCGCCACCAATCGTCGAACTCCGGATATCCCTCACGGAGGCTATCGAAGAACCTGTCTTTGTGGTTGATGGTGTGAGCTTCGACCTCCGCAACATGCCTGATAGGGACCTGCTTAGGCTCGTATGTCTGAGTGAGAAGATCGACCGCGTCCCCAACAAACAGGACACGTCGGCCAAGCTCGGCCGAATGTTTGAATGCGCGCTCGTGAAGGCCTTTGTCCTGCGTGACAAGAAAATCGACCGCGTCACTTTTCAAAGCATGGAGGAGGGTGGCGTCGACTATGTCACTGGGCCGCTTCAAAGGGCCGAATTCAACTTCAAGATTGGCTTGGCTCAGGCCGCGTTGCTTGCCCAAGACCCGGTATTTTGAGATTTTGCTAAGGGAGATTCGGCGACGTTCCACATTCTTGTCGCGGGAAATGTCGTCGCGGGCGGCCTCGTGGACGAAAATCGTGATCTTGTGGGCCGCAGCAAGACTTGAGAATTTAGCGTATGCGGCTTCGACAGCGCGGTAGTCTTCCAGACCGATCAGAATGTTCGTATCAATGAGATACGACTGTTGCCTCATCTCTCAGGGCCTTTCGCAGATTGCGGCTCGCGTACAGGAATGACTGTGGTGGCTCGAAACCAAATTTCTCACGCAGCTCGGTCAGTGGAACGGAGCGGGAGAACGGCCTAACACCTTCAAAAAGCAGAGCGAATCCAAACTCTAAGCCCTGAAAATAGTTATCGAAATCACTTCGCTCGATAAATGCAGTGTCTTCAAACTCGGACCAGATTTGCTGTACGGGCAGTTTCAAGACATCCTTAATCTCTGCAATTCCGACCATCGCTCTAACTGGCGACGTGGAATAAATATAGGCCACGGTCCCACCGGGCGCCGAAACCGGGAATCGCCGGCGAAGCTCGACAGTTTTGCGTCCTTCCATAATTTTGTCCGAATATTGCGGACGAATGGAAAGCACAACATCTCGTTGCGGGCGAAACGGCTCATCTGCCAGTAGCGGAAAGACGAGTTGGTCGTCGTTACCGTATTCAATGTCAAAAGTCTCTTTTACGCGTAGAACGAGGCGAGCGTCTGCAGGAAAAACGGCATCTACGCGCAACGACGCGCCGAGAGCTTCCACGTAGCGTTGGACCGTGGACAAGTACATCTCGCCACCTTTTTCCAGTTTTGAAATGGCAGCTTGCTGGACGTTCATGCGGGCAGCCATTTCGGCCTGCGTCAATCCCGATAGAAGGCGAAGTCGACGCAGATCGACACCGCCAGCAGGCTCTTGGCGCGGTTCGGTCGCGGCCGAGGCTTCGATAATTTTTCCTGCTAGTTTGTCCATACCATGCTACTCCGTGTTGCGGAGTGCTAGCTCGAACAGATATTCCTTGCAAGGAATATTCTCGTTGCACGCTCTGCCAATTGGATTTAGGCTGCGATTTCGTGAGAACTTCGTGTCACTTTATGGGGGTAACTAACTTCATCCAATGTCTATTTTGTCGTGGGGATGCGACGAATTCCCGCTCGGTCGAGCACATAATCCCCGAATCACTTGGTAACATTGACCACACGCTGCCACCTGGCATCGTATGTGACCGCTGCAATAATTACTTTGCACGTAAGATCGAAGGTCCGCTCTTGGAGACGGAACATTTCCGTCATCTGCGTAGCGTGATGGCGATCGGGAATAAGCGCGGCCGTATCCCGCCAATGAGCGGTTTTGTATCCCATTTGAAGATGCCAGTGAACGTATGGATGGACACATCCGCGATTTTCGTCGAGCCGAAGGATAGCGGTCGCGCGGGTGAGTTTGTGCGTTCTCTGCTTGAACGCCCCCAAGGCACTTTGTTCGTACCCTTTCCGGAAAAGACGCAGCTTGAGCCGCATCTCATGTCCCGCTTCATCGGAAAAGTTGCGATCGAAGCCCTTGCGCTAAGAGTCATGCACGTCGAAGGGTGGCGTGAGGAATTGCTCTCGAACGAAGGCTTAGAGCCTTTGAGAAGATTCGTTCGCGTCGGAGAGAAGCCCAAAGAGTGGCAATTCTGCCGCCGTAACGTCTATCGCTTTGATCAGCGGTTTCGTGATGGAACGAATGTCTTCGAAACGCTACATGAGTATGACTTCGTCTATACTGACAAAAAGCTACTGTTTTTTGTGATGGCAATATTTGGCGAAGAGTTTGCGATTGACATGGGCAACCCTGAGATACAGTCCTATGAGACCTATCTGCAAGAGCAAAACGGAGTGAGCCCTCTCTACCCGGTTTGCCCCAATAGATAGGTGGAGGCTTCCGCTCCCTTTGAGAATATTATTCTCCACTTCAAATTGTGTCCGCGTACTGATTTATTCGCTGCGTTGGTATGCTCTATTTCGTACGATTCGGGGGAAGGCGCATGGGGCAGACTTTACGCCCGACGAAATTCAAAGACGTGGATCTGAACGACAAGTTCTTCGACAGTTTGAAAGCGCAATATAAGGAATTTTCAGACTGGTTCATTAGAAAAGCTGCTGAACCGGTGTATGTCATTGACGGTGACGGCGGACAGGGAGTTCGGGGTTTCCTCTATATCAAGGTCGAGACGGGGGAGATCACAGACGTTCAACCGTCTCTGCCTGCCAAGCGCCGACTCAAAGTTGGAACTCTTAAAGTAAACGCCAAGGGTACGAAGCTTGGTGAAAGGATTATTAAGCGCATCTTTGATCACGCCATCCTCGAAGAGGTGTCTGAGGTTTACGTGACCGTTTTCGATACTCACGTCTCTCTTATCAACCTTTTCAAGCGATTCGGTTTTGAACAAAGGGGCGTAAAAGCCACGCCCAATGGGGAAGAGCTCGTTCTACTCCGCTCATTCGACACCTTGGCGAACGACATCGTCAAAGATTATCCCCTCATGCAGACGGCCGGAAAATCGAAATGGTTGCTGGCCATAAAACCCGAATTCCATACTGATCTACTGCCGGACTCGATCCTAAAGACAGAAGATCCAGCTTCGGAAGCTGATGTTCCTCATACCAACTCGATTCACAAAGTTTATATCGCCGGCCTCTCTCTCAACCGTATGAAGCGAGGCGACCTCGTCGTCATTTATCGAACCACTGATATCCAAGGGAAGGCATATTACCGGTCTGTAGCAACGTCCGTGTGCGTGGTCGAGGAAACCTACTCACGCAAACATTTCAAGGACGCAGATGCATTCGTGGCATTCGCGAAGGACCATAGTGTGTTCAGCGAACAACAGCTCAGAGACCGATATGCTAATGGGAAGCCGTTGTATGTTGCGAAGCTTACCTACAACGCCGCTTTCGTGAAACGCCCAAATCGTGCGGCTCTGCTGGATATTGTAGGTATCACCACCCAGCCCAAGTGGGATCTGCGGGCGCTTACCGACGCTCAATTTTCAAGCATACTAGATTTGGGCAAGGTCGAAGAAGGTCTCATCGTCAATTGAGCTCTGCGCTATAAAAGGTCTGATGCGAGATGAACGGCACTTTGGCGATTTGGTACGAACCGGATGAGAATGGTAATTCCTCCCCGCTAATTGATGCCGAGCCACAGCCCCCAAACCTAGAGATTCACTTCAATCTCTGGCGAGACAACCCTTCAAAGACCAATTTTCTCGACATCGGCCTTCGGTTATCGG
Organism: Mesorhizobium sp. WSM4817; assembly: GCF_055811135.1. NCBI lineage: Bacteria > Pseudomonadati > Pseudomonadota > Alphaproteobacteria > Hyphomicrobiales > Phyllobacteriaceae > Mesorhizobium > Mesorhizobium sp. WSM4817. Next base: position 82,470 of record NZ_JBVVQQ010000025.1, read on the forward strand.
ATATCGATTTGGTCAAACGCATCTACCTGTATTTTCCTGTAGCGCTTCAAATCGAACAGTTTCAAGATCTGAGCGATGTCATGGCCTACGGGCAGACGCTGGACGCGGTTTTCAACATGGTCGTCGAGGTCGGGAGCAAGACTGATCTGCGGTACGAGACGACAACCAATGGCGAACCGTTCGTGACCGTTCACAAAGTGAAGGTCGGGGACGATCTTATACTTACGCCAGTCGAAGACGGCTTAAAAGGGCCTGGTTCCACCATCACACTCACCGAGAATATGTGCAAGCGCCTGCGGGCGGCTGGGTCCAGGTCACAGTATATCCGGCTCCGGCTACACCTAACAGGTAAATCCACATCGCTATTCACCCAGGAGATCGTTGGGCAAGAAAAGATATTTGTCAGTTCGTCACAACGACTGGAGTTGACGGAACTCAGACTGAACGAACAGCGTAGCTTCCCGCATTCGATCGCCAAGCGGGCCTCTGCCAATCCATTTAAGATCGCCCGTGTGCATTATTTCCTTATACGTGAGCTCGGCCATGCACTTGTTACGCAGCATGCCCCACTCCGAAAGGTGCGCAGGCTTGAAGCAAAACTATGGGCCTCTTACCTGCGCGGTCGCGAGATTGCCGCCCGAGACGCAGCCGAAGAGGAGCGGCTTCTTTCTCGGCTGATAATTTATCATTGGCGAGAAGGCTCGAAAGAGGAGCCAATTCAGGACTTCACAGCATTCGCAAGTTTCCAGGCAAGCGCCCCGGGCCTCCTTTTTTATATGATAGGGGTCATCTTTCTCGGTGCAATCGGAAGTGCGCTAAATGACTGGGGCAAAATCTATTGGGGTGTTACGGTAACAAGTCTACCATATTGGTGCGGAGGGCTGGCTCTGCTATGGTTAGTTGCACGAAGCGGTGTTTGGGGATGGCTTGAAGGACGAGCCAGTTGGCTTTGGCGGATTTGCACTAAATCGGCAAAACGCCTAATGCAATAAGGATCAAGCGCCCTGCCTTATTTCTTTTAATAGTACTACTTAATTCCAAAGTGTATCTTGCGGATATGCAACCATCTGCTTGAAGCCGTGCCGGCTACCTCAGCGACAACTCCTCACTTAGGATTTCAAGAAGTTTAATTATTCTTCCGAGAACATCGCTGGCCCATTTTGATCAACCCTTAAGATAAACGATCCAAGTTTGCTGAATTGATCAGGAAGCGGAATGTTAGATCCTCTCGAAACTAACCTGAGTTTTAGCTCACACCCCAGCTCAGAGGTTTTCAATCTTGAGCTCGCCAGAAAGGCAATCTGCCCTAATCCCGGATCCTTCAATGCAGTAAACAGGCGTTCGGCGTCATCCACCTCCGCCATGCCCCTTTCCATAGCGACGCGGCAGATGAGTGCGACGTGCAGTGTTCGACTTTTGCTGACCATCCAATGCGACATGCGTTTCAGTTGTAACGCGTGAAGCGACCAGACGGAATCAGCGGCCGGGTCGAAACAGCACAGGTCTCGGGGTGTGACCAAAAGATCGCCGTACCGTTCAAGTCGTGAAAGCACCATCCCGGCATTTGCATCCTCGACAAGTGCCAGCTTGTCGATGTTTTCAATATTGAGGTCCAGAGGCTGATTATAGGAAGTCCGTCCGCCACGTGGTTTGTCACGGAGGATCTTCAGCTCCACATCCATTGCTGACGCATGCAAGTTGAGACGTTTTTCATGGTTGGTTTCGACTGCAACCACAGTTTCCCATCCACGTTTACGCAAGATAGTTTCGATAATTTTGCAATGGGACTGCCAGCGGTATTCATCGTCGACGTTACTATCGATCGCCGCAAGCAAAGCGGCGTCGATCGGCTGCTTCACCCGAGGCTCCTTAGGTAGATCTTTCCAATCGAGTTGTGGAAAGAGCACCCTGGCATATTCATAAGCCCTCATTGAGGGGGCTGTTTCCATGGCAAGAAACGCTACTCCAACAGTAGTGTCTAATTTCAGCTGCCGGCAACGTTCGTAAAGTTGGGCTAAGGCATCAAGCATTTTCTGGGGACCGAGGCCTCGCGCACGCATGAATGCGCAGGCTCTGGATGGGAAAATCCATTGGCTGTCTCCGTACCAACTCGGAGACATTAGGTTTACGGCGTCCCGGAGTTCTCCCGAAAACGTGTCGCGGAGAAAGCCCGGCGGACTTTGTTGTGTGATAACGACGGTGGGATGCGGGTAACGTGAAAGAGCCTGCACCTCTGAGCGTGAAAGATCCTTCGAACGTCCTGCTCTAACGCCCAATCCTAACGGTCGCCTGTGGTGAAGCTCCGGAGCGCCATCGAGGATAGCACCATATGCATCATCAAGCAAAAAGGTGACGTACGAAGGAGTCTCTGATGCCAAAACGTCGCCAATGAATTCGCGCGATTTATCTTGCGGATAAATTCCAATAGAATCATACCCGCCAGATCGATTAGGCTCGGAGAATGGAAGCGCGTCGTCCGCTAAATAAATGAGTGCGCGGGCTTGTGGCGATGCGTCCAGCGCGTCGCGGGTGTCGCGAGCTTCTTGAAAGCGAAATATCCAATCGCCGTTCGGCTCTTCGTACAGATCCGGAAGCTCTGCCAAACAATTCCGGACGATCCTTTCCAAATGGACCCGAAAAGTCCCCCCACTAAAGTTCGCCGAAGAGCTAAATCGTATGGCAACTTCCGGCTCTCTAACCTGAGCGGCCAAGGTTGGTATCGCACCGCGCTTGCGTCCCGCCGTGAGATCCGATTGTTGGTTCAACCATGCTGCCTTTATATCTGGGATGAGGATTGCGATATCTCGCCATCGTCGAGCAACTTCAGCGTTCTTCCGCCTCAGATCTGCAAAAATCTTCGCGGCGAGATTGTTCCGGTCCTCTTTCAGGCCAAGGAAGTCAGTGACCTCGAGGGCAAGCATCGGCCTCGCCATTAGGAAGGGTCCCCTTAAGGCATTTTTCAACTCTTCGCGCCGCTGTGTTCCTCGTCCTACCAGAACACCATCTCCGAGCCCAAATGCCCAATGCGGCCGATCCCCGACACGGCTCTGCCCTCTTAATGTCGGCAAGATCTCGGTCTCTTGCGGATGCAAAGGACTATATCCAGCAACACGGCCATTGCTTGATCGCTCTTCAACCAACAGAGCGTTTGAAGCCGGACTGAAGAAGACCGGAATCAAGAAGCCCGTCTTCTTTCCCAGCGGATCAGCGACACCAACTAGTTCGCAATCGTTGATCAAGTCGATCATGCGAACTGTCCTTGATCGGTCAAAAATGTCTCGACACGCTCATATAATGCCTGGGCAAACGACAACGGGTCACTTCGTCCGTATGTCTTGTACGGCAAAGGGACCGCATTAGAGCAGTCTTGCAACGCTTCCTGGATCTCTGGATCGCTTAAGAGCGCGGACGGCCCGACTATTGCCTTGAGAGCCGTCTTCAAAGACACCCCTTTCGAAAACTGCAACTCAATAGTTCCGCAGCGGTCATCAACAGATCGGATCGACGGATCCGCGATCAATCTCGCGTAGGCTCGCGAAGTGACCCTCGTTATTGGAATGCTACGCTCGTTCAGCGTGGGTTGCTGCTCATAGTAGTTTCGATTTATCATAGAATGCGCCAACGAGTTGCATAGGTGCGAGTGCCGAGCTGCCCAACTCAAACTCGTCTAGCTTCAAACCCGGTCCGAGCAGCGGCCTGTAGCGGTCGAATCCTCCACTGTCAAAAGGAAGCACCCGAGCAGCTGAAGCTAACAGCGAGGGCTCCAGTATAAGACACACAGGGGCCAACTCAATCATTCCACTGGGACCGATCCCGGTTGCCGGCTTATAGGCGGGCCGACCGTAAAACATGTAAAGGAGATCCGTTTTGTAGATAGGGCACTGGGTTGTCCCAAGAGTTCGCTCCTCGAGCGCCTTCATCGTGGACAATGCGGTTGTGCAGTGCATTAAATGCATGTCTGGACCTGCAGGTTTTGCCTTGTGGATGAAGTCGCTGATCGAGACAGGCATTCTTGGCTTTCGCTCTCCAATTTTGGCCGACCATAACATCGCTTGAATTCAACAACAGACGGGATCGGCCCCTTTTTCTTAGATGCCCACTCGCCAGCTTCGCAACCACTTTGAACTGCGGTGGCCGGTATCCTGCTCATCGAAGAACTTGCTGTGGCGAATGGAGACTGTCCCTTCCTCTCAAGCCATCCCACTGCGCCTGTTTTCGTGGGCTCGTAGACTGGCAATTTGGCACCGAGAGAATCCCCCACGCGCGAAACCTCCCTCCCGTTATCTCCCGCAACCCCGGCTCGCGAACAAGCCGACGCCAAGTGAATAATTGCTGCGGAGTCAATTCGTGACGCGGCGCGACAGCGTAGACCGCTTCGCCTGACTCGTAACTCTCAGCGGCGATCTCAGCCTTACGCTCGTCGCTCCACTCACGCCGTCGGCCGCTGCCCGTGAAAACCTCGAGCAGACGCACCGGCCGTTCATCGCTGGACTTTATGCGTAAGCTGCGAAATCGACATCTGTCCAAGCCCTCGTTTGGGTTGCAATAACCCACTGATCCGGAAGGTGAAGTGCGGTCAAAACGCCGTTTACCCTCTCTCAGCTTATCCGCAGGATAAGCGACACGATCTGCGCTGGCGGCCAGCCCCCTGCTTTGCACCTGTTGATTTTGGGAATTTGGTCTTGTGCCGAGGATTTACAGGCCCGAAAATCGGAATCGATTTTCGGAAAGCACGATGCGTAGATGTTCGCGACGGCGGGGACCGCGATCCTCTTTTTCAGCGGCTGCTCCGGTTCGGGCCTTGGGATGCCGGGTTCGCCGGCCTGGTTTGCCACGACACCGCAGGCGGAACAGGCAACCTATTTCCGGAACCGATGCGTCTCTTACGGCTTTGAGCCAGGAACCCCAGCCATGGCCCAATGCATTCAGCACGAGTCCGTTACCTCTCGCGGCAGAGCTTCTGCCAGAACGAATGCCGCTTTAGCCAACATGCAAAACAGTCAGCCGAAAAGAACGACTTGCAACCGCTTCGGCAACACGGTGAACTGCACGAAGTTCTGATATTCCGCCCCCATTGCGAACGCTCGACGGCAAATGTTGGCGCGGTCTATGATTCGTCTCTCCAGATCACCCGCCGCCCCGAGGCACGCTTCAGGGCGCTTAGGAGCATTCATGAGATGCCCCTATTCAAAGCGCCTGAGAAGTGCTTTGTTTAGGCGTCACCTGGGGAGGGGCCATGAAAACGTTCACAACCATCTGCGTTGTTGCGCTCGCCATTCTGGCGGGAGCGGTATTCTCTTACGCGCATGGCGGAGGCTGCCGGAAAAGTTCTCCGCCTGGCCAGTGCTGCCATATGGACAACAGCGCCGGTAGCGTCCACTGCCATTGACGACCGAGCCTCTGCGGTAAAGCCCCCGCGCAGGCTGGACTCTCTCCCGCAATGGAAGCATTCTTTCTTTCGGGAGAAGGGGCGTGGGCAAAGGCCACCGATATCAGGGTGCCAATCAGGCTGACCGGTGGCGAAGGCGCGTCGGCAATAGAATGCCGTCACGGAAGCTGCCGCGACCGCTCTTGGGGCTGATCTTCCTCGGCGTCGCCACGCTTGCCGCCGCAGTCACCCAATTCGTAATACGGAGCACCGCAAGCCTCCAGACCAGGGTAACAAACTGGACAGAGCCGCTGCCTGGTTCGATGGAAGGCCACGCCTCCGTGATCGATGGCGACACGGTAGAGATTGCAGGCCAGCGCATTCGCTTCAATGGCATCGATGCGCCAGAGAGCCGGCAATACTGCGACGACGCGAAGGGCTTCGATTATTCATGCGGGCGCCGCGCTGCCCAAGCCTTGGACGAGTTCCTGGCAGCTTCGCGACCACTGCATTGCAGTTTTGTCGATCGTGATCGGTACGGGCGTCTTGTCGGGAACTGCAATCGCGCCGACGGCCGAAGCGTTCAGAAATGGCTCGTTGAAGTAGGCCTCGCTCTAGATTGGCCTCGCTATTCGAACGGGGCATTCGCCGCTGAGCAAGTCTCAGCCAAGGTCGCGCATCGCGGCGTGTGGCAAGGTAGATTCGATCTTCCGTGGGACTGGCGGGCTGCGAACCCCGACAGAGTCGAGACCGTCAGCGAGCAATCGACCGGCTTCGGTCTTCTCGGCTCCGGTTGCAAAGTCAAAGGCAACATCAGCGTGAACTCGGGTGAGAATATCTACCATCTGCCGGGCCAAGAGTATTACGACGAGACAGTGATCACGCCGAGCAAAGGCGAGCGCTGGTTCTGCAGCGAGGCCGAGGCGCGCGCGGCCGGCTGGCGACGATCAAAACGGTAACGACCATGGATGCATCGTACCCAGGAGAAAATGCCAAAGCTAGCGACCTTTTGCGGCTCGCCAGTGAGTATCGTGTCAATGCCGCTTGAATTTTCCCCAAAAGTGCCGAAGTAAAATTCTCCCAGTTTCGCCGCTCAGGCTATCGCGGAGGGGTGTCCATTTTTCGGTGGCCGGCCGCGCGGCCGCGATGGTGGATTTAGCGTCGGCGGCGTGATGGAGGCTTTTGATCGCAGGTGTTCGGGCATGAGCTCGGCGTGCTGGCGGAGCCGATAGCTCGATCCTTCGATCTGGACGACAACCGGCATGTGTCGTGGCGATGGAAGCGTGCGGCTGCTCCCACTACTGGGCCCGTCAGATGGCTCGGCTTGGCCATGAGCCAAGACTGATTGCCCCCGCCTATGTCAAACCGTTCGTCAAGCGGCAGAAGAACAACGTCGCAGATGCGGAGGCGATCGTCGAAGCAGCGCAACGACCGACAATGCGCTTTGTCGAACCGAAGACCAAGGAGCAGCAGTCCCGGGCTATCGTGTTTCGCACTAGAGAGCAGTTCGTGATCAGAGAACCGAATTGGTGAATGCGTTGCGCGCGCACCTCTATGAGTTCGGTTATGTTGCTCCCCAAGGCATCGGCCACCTGCCACGTCTGGCAGAGATCGTCGAGGACGAGAGCGCAGACCTGCCGGATCTGGTCCGCTACATTTGCAGCGCTCTCCTTGACCAGATCGAACAGTTGAGCAGTCGGCTCGCGGCATTGAAGAAGACGATCGACACGCTGTCCAAGCAAGCTGCAACATCTCGGCGCTTGCAAACCATGCCCGGTGTCGGCCCTATCGCTGCCCTTGCCGTTGAAACCTTTGCGCCGCCGATGGAGGCCTTCAAGTGCGGTCGCGATTTCCGAGCGGCGGCAAGCAACGACTAGGGAAGCTATCGAAGATGGGCCAGCGCGATATTCGGCGGTTGCTCATCATCGGCGCCATGGCCGTGGTTCGATGGGCATCTCGAAGGCGCGCGTCCGACGGTTCCTGGCGTGACCGCTTGATGTTGAAGAAACCGCGTATGCTGGTAGCAATCGCGCTGGGCCAACAAGATGGCGCGTGGCATCTGGGCCATGCTGACGAAACAGAGGACTACCGGGATCCGGCGAGGTGCCTGCGTGATTTGCAACAACGCACCTGAGACCGGGACGTCGGCGATGTGAGGAAGGCATGAACTGCATGGGCAAATGATCGATCAGATCGGGGTCAGGAAAACCAGAGTCAAGTTGAGAGCCCACGCAAGCTCGCTTTGCTGATTTGGACTTGATCCGCGCATCACCATACCGGCCCGCGGCATATGGAACGGCCGCAAATCAAGGCCTGACACATGACCGCACTCGATCACATGCCCAATGCTTCAGGTTCTTCCTTGCAAAACGGCTGGCATCCACACAAGAACTTGACGCATACAACCGATTTCCAGTCGTTCCAGACACTATCTCTAATGGGGCGCGCCTTTGAGTTTCCCTCGTTCGTAGGTGAGGAGATGTGGTCGCAAGTGATGGCTGTACGCGATCCCGGAAAGTTGCGCGAAGTTTGGCCAGCAAGGCAACCCTCCCGGGTACGAAATGGTCAAACCGCAGCAGTCTCCAGAGGTGGATAAATTCAAAATTGAGCAGCCTAGCCCATTGGCGGTTCTGCCACGCATTGGGTCGCGTCGGGTCGTGCGAACTGTTCGCCGGTCACAGCTGCGAGAAATTGTCCCTTTATCGGACACGACCATTTACGAGATGGAGCAACGTGGCGAGTTCCCACGACGCTTCAATCTAACCCCTCGCTGTGTTGTTTGGGATCTAGCAGAGGTCGAGGCCTGGGTTCAGGCAAGGCGAAACGCGTCGACTGCCGGCACGATCGAAATTGCCCCAGGTCCAGACGTGCGGTCGCGAAAGACGAGACCTGTCAAATCGGATCGAGGATGATCGCCGCCCCGGCAGCCGGCTGGAGTACGGGCGTGTGCTTCTTGCCCGCCGCCCATGCCTCAACCATGTCCGCCCATTCCTGCAGTATATGACGACGCTGCGGCTCATATTCAGCCTTGTTATAAACACCGCGCGAGGTACGGCTGTCTTCGTGGGCAAGGCATTTTTCGATCCAGTCGCGATTGAATCCGATCTCGTTTAGGAGTGTCGAGCCGGTCCGCCGTAGGTCGTGCACTGTAAAGGGCGCAAGCGGCAATACTTGTTTTTTTGCGCGGTCGACAATGGCCATGGTGACCCGATTGAAGGTGGCGCGCGACATGGGTTCGTCGGCGTCATAGCGAGATGGCAGCACGTATCGCGAGTTCGCTGCGCAAGTCTTGAGCGCAATCAGGATATCGAGGGATTGGCGGGACAGGTAGACGTTATGCGGCTTTTTCCGTTTCATTCGCTCTTTGGGAATGCTCCAAACAGCGTTCTCAAAATCGACCTCGTCCCACGTCGCGTCCAGCAGCTCACCTTTTCGAACCATCGTGAGCAGGATCAGCTTTAGGCCGAGCCGTATCGTCGGCAACGTTGGCACATTTTCCAACTCGTTCAGCATGATTCGGATTTCTGCGGGGGACAATGCTCGGTCTTTTGCCTCGAACGTGGCAATCGAGGCCGGCCCTACCTCGTCCGCTGGATTGGGAATCTTCCCGCCGTGCAGAATGGCATGACCATAGATCTGCTTAACAATCTCCCGGACATGGATGGCTGTTGCCGGCGCGCCGCGGTCGCGCACCTTTGCGCAGAGCGCCCGCAAGTCGTCAGCTGTTATTTCTGTGAGGAGCCTTTTGTCCCATATGGACAAGATGTCTCGATCGAAGATGGCTTTGCGCATTGAGCGCGTGCTATCCGCCATCTTGGCCTCCTTAAACCAGCCCCGGCCGGCATCGCCGAAGGTGGCCATTGCAGACAGGCGCCGCTTTTCACGCTGCTTTTCATGCGCCGGCGATTGTCCGGCTGCCACCATTTTCCGAGCGGCAATGCAGCGGTCGCGCGCCTCTGCTAGCGAGATGCCACCATCACCATAGCGGCCCAGCGTGACTGTCTCTCGCCGACCATTCATTCGGTAGTCGTATCGGAACGAGATCTGTCCTGCGGGGGACACCGTGGCGTACATACCGTCACGATCAGCGACCTTGTAAATTTTGTCTTTTGGTTTCAGCTTCTTAAGTGCAATGTCAGTGAGCATGGCGAGGACAAACTAAGTGCGTTTCCACATATCCAGCGCCGGATTTTACCGTCATCGATTTTACCGTCAAGGCCCGACCATATCGTCGAAAATTCAATGGCTTACCTGAAGATTAACTAAAGTACTAGGAAGCGAGGTCGTGACGGTACTAGCTTCAAGGGAGGATGATGAGAGAAGGGATGCCGTCAGGCTTACCGCCAAATGATTCCGCTTGTGGGCGATAGTCAGCGATAGGCAAAGAGAGTAAAACGATTCTAATTCAATGAGTTAACTGTATGCAGCCGATAGCCACCAAATGCTGGCGAACGACCGAGCTTTATTCCCACTCGATTGTGCCCGGCGGCTTGCTCGTCACGTCGTAGACGACGCGGTTGATGCCGCGCACCTCGTTGATGATGCGGGTGGCGGCGGCGCCGAGGAACGCCATGTCGTAGTGGTAGAAATCCGCCGTCATGCCGTCGACCGAGGTGACGGCGCGCAGCGCGCAGACGAATTCATAGGTGCGGCCATCACCCATCACGCCGACGGTCTGCACCGGCAGCAGCACGGCGAAGGCCTGCCAGATGGCGTCATAGAGGCCGGCCTTGCGGATCTCGTCGAGATAGATGGCATCGGCCTCGCGCAGGATCTCCAGCTTTTCGCGGGTGATGCCGCCCGGGCAGCGGATGGCAAGACCGGGTCCGGGAAACGGGTGCCGGCCGACGAAGCTGTCGGGCAGGCCGAGCTCCTTGCCGAGCACCCTAACCTCGTCCTTGAACAATTCGCGCAGCGGCTCGACCAGTTGCATGTTCATGCGCTCGGGCAGGCCGCCGACATTGTGGTGCGACTTGATCGTCACCGACGGGCCGCCGGTGAAGGAGACGCTTTCGATGACGTCGGGATAGAGCGTGCCCTGCGCCAGGAAATCGGCGCCGCCGAGTTTCTCGGCCTCTTCCTCGAACACCTCGATGAACAGCCGGCCAATGGTCTTGCGCTTCTTTTCCGGATCCGACTCGCCCTCGAGCGCGCCGATAAAGCGGTCCGAGGCGTCGACCAGGATGAGCGGCAGATTGTAGTGCTGGCGAAACATCTCCACCACGCCTGATGCCTCGTCCTTGCGCATCAGCCCGTGGTCGACAAGGATGCAGGTGAGCTGGTCGCCGACCGCCTCGTGGATCAGCAGTGCTGCGACCGAGGAATCGACGCCGCCCGAAAGCGCGCAGATGACCTTGCCCTTGCCGACCTGCTTGCGGATCGTCTCGACCGCGTGCTCGCGGTAGGCGCGCATCGTCCAGTCGCCTTCGATGCCGGCGATCTTGTGGACGAAGTTTTGCAGCAGCCGGGCGCCGTCCGGCGTGTGCACCACTTCGGGGTGGAACATGATGCCGTACATCTTGCGCTCGACATTGCCGAAGATGGCGAAGGGCGAGCCTTCCGATTTGCCGAACACCTCGAATCCCTTGGGCAGCGAGATGACGCGGTCGCCATGGCTCATCCACACCTGATGGCGCTGACCGGGCGCCCACAGGCCCTCGAACAGCGGGCTGTCCTTCTGGATCTCGACGAAGGCACGGCCGAATTCGCGATGGTCGGAGCTTTCGGCGACGCCGCCCATCTGCACGCACATGGCCATCTGGCCATAGCAGATGCCGAGCACCGGCACGCCCGCGTCGAAGACAATCTGCGGCGCGCGCGGGCTGCCGATGTCCCCGGTCGAGGCCGGGCCGCCGGAGAGGATCACCGCCTTCGGATTGATGCGCCTGAACGCCGCTTCGGCCGACTGGAACGGCACGATCTCGGAAAAGACGCCGGCCTCGCGGATGCGCCTGGCGATGAGCTGCGTGAACTGGCTGCCGAAATCGACAATCAGGACGGTGTCGGGCAGGACGGTGTCGGGACGATTGGCTATCTTCATGGCGAGCGTTTAGAGAAAGAAACGAGTCGGCGCAATGGGTTGCGAAGGCGTCTCCCTCACTCCGTTTCCGCGTCATGCGATGGTCCAAACTGCAGCGCATCGGAGCCGATCGCCTGTTCCAGCCGCGTCACCGCATCCGCCAGCTTCTCGTCGATGACATGGAGATACTCCTTCCAGTCCCCGACATGCCTGAGATCGGCAGCCCCGTCGGAAATGCCGCGCAGGCCGACGAGCGGCACGCCGAACAGTTGGCAGGCTCGCAGGCAGGCGAAGGTCTCCATATCGACCATGTCCTCGGCAATCGCATCATAGGCGCTGCCGGAAATGATCGCCGCGCCGGTCGACAGCGTCGCCTCGCCTATGCCTGGAATCCTAAACGGCAGCGGCACCGTCACGGGCAGGTCGAGAAACGGCGTCGCGCCCTTCTCGAAGCCCAATGGCGAGGCGTCGATGTCGCGGTAGGCGACCGAAACGGCCTGGTAGATTTCCGTTTGTTCCAGTGTCCGGCTGCCGGCCGAACCGAGCGAGACGACGAGATCCGGCAGCGCCTTTTCAGATTTGAGCCATGACAGTTCCGCGCCCAGCCTGACACCCGCTTCGACCGGCCCCACCCCTGTCATGACAGGCGTGAACAGCCGCTGCAGATGCGGCCCGTATTCGGCCTGCGCCGCCATCACGAAGAGGACGTCCCTGCCGGCAATTCTGACGGCCTTGCGCATCGGATCAGCCTTCGATGCCATCGCGACCGACCACCGTCATCATCGTTCCAGTCATGGTGGCGATCAGCTTGGCCTCGCCGTCGACGGCGAAGGCATAGGCCTGGCCGTCGGCAACGATGATGGTGCGGCCGGGCTTCGTCACCGAGCCGCGGAACAGAAAACGCTCGCCCCGGCCCGGCGCCAGCAGATTGACCTTGAACTCGATGGTCAGCACACTGGAGCTTTCCGGCATCAGCGAGAACGCGGCATAGCCGCAGGCCGAGTCCAGCGCCGTCGAAATGACGCCGGCATGGAGGAAGCCATGCTGCTGAGTCAGCGCCGCCGAATAGGGCATCTCGATCTCGATGATGCCCGGCGTAACCAACGTCAGCTCGGCGCCGATCGTCATCATGGCGTTCTGGCGCGCGAAGGACGTCCTGACGCGATCCTCATAATTGGGGGCGGGTACGATCTCTGCTGCCATGGCTTGTCACGCTCCTGTCAGAAAAGCTTATTGCAGAGGCATGAGCGGCAGGCAATCGCTATTGCTGCACTGCAGCAATCAGGCCCGCCGGCAAGGTTCAGCCACCCCTGCGCAGCGCACAGACATAAAACCCATCGGTACCGCTCAGCGCCGGCGACAGCGAAATGCCGCCTGCTGCGCCGATACGGGGGGCCGCCTCGTGGCCCGGAAAGCGGCTGTCCCAAAGCTGGCGGTGATCGACCGGGACAAAGCCGCTGTTACGATCCCTGAAGGCAGCTACCTGCTCGCCATTCTCCTCATCGAACACCGAGCAGGTGATGTAGACTAGCAGCCCGCCCGGTTTGACGAAGGTTTTGGCGACATCGAGGATCGCCGATTGCTCGCCCTTGCGCGCATCGAGCTGCTTCTGCGTCAGCCGCCATTTGGCATCGGGCCGGCGCCGCCAGGTGCCGCTGCCGGTGCAGGGCGCGTCGACCACGACGATGTCGATGTGGCCCGCGAGGGGGGTGAGTTCCGTCGGCTTGGTGACGATTTGGACGTTGCGGTTTTCCGAGCGGCGGATGCGGTCGAAGATCGGCGCCAGCCGCGCTTTATCGGAATCATGGGCAAACACCTGGCCGCGATTGTCCATCGCCGCCGACAGGGCCAGCGTCTTGCCGCCGGCTCCGGCGCAAAAGTCGAGAACCTGCATCCCGGCCTCGGCGCCAGCCAGCGTGGCGGCGATCTGCGAGCCTTCGTCCTGAACCTCGAACCAGCCTTTCTGGAAGGCCGGTTCGGCCTGCACGTTCGGGTGCCTGCCGTCGCCCGCGATCGGCGGGATGCGGATGCCGTGCGGCGCAATTCGTGCAGCCTTGGCGCTGGTCTCGGCCAGTTCGGCGAGCACCTTGTTGCGATCGGCCTTCAGCGTGTTGACCCTGAGGTCGAGCGGCGGGCGGGTCGCCAGCGCCGCACCTTCATCGACCCAGCAGGCGCCGAAGGCCTGCTCGAAAAGCGGTTCGCACCAATCCGGAATATCGGCGCGCACCGCCGGCGGCGCATCGTCGAGCCGGCGGTCAGCGATGGCCTTCAGTTCATCGTCGTTCAACAGCGGCGGCGCAAACTTGTCACCGTCGAGCGCTTCGTTCAACGACTGCGCCGTCTGGTTCCATTCGAGCAGCAGCGCGCCAAAACCGATGGCGCGCGGCGTATCTTCGCCCAACAGCCAGCCGGCCGAGCGCTTTCGCCGCAGCGCGTCGTAGACGATGTTGCCGATCGCGGCGCGATCGCCGCCGCCGGCGAAGCGGTGCGACAGGCCCCAATCCTTCAGCGCATCGGCGACCGGCCGGTGCCGCCGGCCGATATCCTCCAGCACTTCGATGGCTGCTGCCAGCCGTCCGCCCAGTCGCATCTTGTTATTCCGTTACTCAGCAAATCAATTCCGGGGTCTTGCTCTAAAGCGCGCGACCGGCGCACACAAGCGGGGAGAGTCCTGGAGGCAGAGGGCGCTCGCTTCAGGTTTGCGCTGCCCCTCACCCTGACCCTCTCCCCGTGAGAACGCCAGATCAAAGGCAGCTCTCTTGATATCAGCGACCCTCGCATTGCTATGCTTTTAAACTTTTGAAGTTGCGATAGTCTTCCGCTGCGTGATTCGCCAAGAACTGCAAGCGGATCGGCGGGAAATTACGTGGAGAGGGCAATGAAGACTTACCTGGCGGAAGTTCTAGGCACATTTCTACTGGTGTTCATCGGCACGGCTTCGGTGGTGACGGGCGGCTTCGGCGGCGCGCTGCCGCTCGGCCAGGAAGGCATCGGTCTGGCATTCGGCATCGGCCTGATCGCGGCGGCTTATGCGATCGGCCCGATCTCGGGTGCACATCTCAACCCGGCGGTGACGCTCGGCGTGTTCCTCGCCGGCCGAATGGAGGCCAAGAACGTCATCCCCTACTGGATCGCGCAGGTCATCGGCGCCATCATTGCGTCGCTGGCGCTGTGGATCATCGTCTCCGGGCAGGTCGGCGGCCATACCGGCGGCTTCGGCGCCAATGGCTGGGATGCGACGAAGTGGGGTCTCAGCTCGGCGTTCCTGTGGGAACTGATCGGAACCTTCACCTTTGTCACGGTCATCCTCGGCGTCACCAGCGGCAGCCACGCGACGGCCTTTGCCGGCCTCGTCATCGGCCTGACGCTGGCAGGACTGCACTTCGCCATCATTCCGGTGACCGGCACATCGCTCAATCCGGCCCGCTCGATCGGCCCGGCGCTGTTTTCGGGAGGTGCGGCGATCGGCCAGCTCTGGCTGTTCATCGTCGCACCGCTGATCGGCGGCGCCATCGCCGGCGTGGTCGCCAAGACCCGTATCTTCGAGAAGGACTGACAGGCTTTGGTCTGACAAAAAGGCGCGGGACCCGGCCCGCGCCTTTTTGTTTGAGGTTCGAAAAACTTATCCAGGCGGGACGCTACCCGCTCCGGGCCTTGGCCGATCAGGCAAGTTCGAAGCGATCGGCGTTCATCACCTTGTTCCACGCCGCCACGAAGTCGTTGGCAAATTTCTCCTCCGCGTCCGCGGTCGCATAGACTTCCGCCAACGCGCGCAGCTGGGCATGCGAACCGAAGATGAGGTCAACGCGGGTGCCGCTCCACTTGAGCTCGCCTGTCGTCCGATCGCGTCCTTCGAACAATTCCTTGGCCTCCGATGTCGACTTCCACACCGTTCCCATGTCGAGCAGGTTGACGAAGAAGTCGTTGGTCAGCGTCTCAGGCCGCTTGGTGAAGACGCCGTGCGTTGACTGCTCGGCATTTGCGCCGAGCACGCGCAGGCCGCCGACGAGGACTGCCATCTCCGGCGCCGTCAGCGTCAGCAATTGCGCCCGGTCGACCAGCGCCTCCTCGGGCGACAAACGCTGCGGGCCGCTGAGATAGTTGCGGAAACCGTCGGCGGTCGGTTCGAGCGGGGCGAAGGAGTCGACGTCGGTCTGCTCCTGGGAGGCATCCATGCGACCCGGCGTGAACGGAACCTTCACCTCGTTGCCGGCGTCCTTCGCGGCCTTTTCGATTGCGGCGCCGCCGCCAATGACGATCAGGTCGGCAAGCGAGACTTTCTTGTCGCCGGACTGCGAAGCATTGAACTCCTTGCGGATCGCTTCGAGCTTCTCCAGCACCTTCGCCAGCTGAGCCGGCTGGTTGACGTCCCAGTCCTTCTGCGGCGCCAGGCGAATGCGCGCGCCGTTGGCGCCACCGCGCTTGTCGGAACCACGGAAGGTCAAGGCGGACGCCCAGGCCGTCGAGACCAGCTGCGGCACCGAAAGGCCGGAGGCGAGGATTTTTGACTTCAGGGCGGCCACGTCCAGCTCATCGACCAGCACATGATCGACGGCAGGCATAGGATCCTGCCACGGCAGCTCTTCCTTGGGCACGAGCGGGCCGAGATAGCGCACGAGCGGGCCCATGTCGCGGTGGGTCAGCTTGTACCATGCGCGGGCGAAGGCATCGGCGAACTGGTCCGGATTCTGATGGAAGCGCCGCGAGATCTTTTCGTAGGCAGGATCGAACCGCAGAGCGAGGTCGGTGGTCAGCATCGAAGGCGCGTGACGCTTTGCCGGGTTGTGGGCATCGGGCACAGTGCCGGCGCCGGCGCCGCCCTTCGGCGTCCACTGGTGCGCGCCGGCCGGGCTCTTGATCAACTCCCATTCGAAGCCGAACAAATTGTCGAAGAAGTTGTTGCCCCATTTCGTCGGCGTCGTCGTCCACGTCACTTCCAGGCCGCTGCCGATCGCGTCACCGCCTTTGCCGGTGCCAAACGTGCTCGCCCAGCCGAGGCCCTGCTCTTCGATGCCGGCTGCTTCCGGCTCGGGGCCAACCAGCGTCGCATCGCCGGCGCCGTGGGTCTTGCCGAAGGTGTGGCCGCCGGCGATGAGCGCGACGGTCTCCTCATCGTTCATGGCCATGCGCGCAAAGGTCTCGCGGATATCGCGCGCCGCGGCCAACGGGTCCGGATTGCCGTTCGGCCCTTCCGGGTTGACGTAGATCAGACCCATCTGCACGGCGGCAAGAGGGTTCTGGAGATCGCGTTCGCCGCTGTAGCGCTCGTCGGCCAGCCACTTGCCTTCAGGGCCCCAGTAGATGTCCTGTTCGGGCTCCCAGACATCGGCGCGCCCGCCGGCAAAACCGAAGGTCTTGAAGCCCATCGATTCCAGGGCGACGTTGCCGGTGAGAATCATCAGGTCGGCCCAGGAGATCTTGCGGCCGTATTTCTGCTTGATCGGCCACAGCAGCCGGCGAGCCTTGTCGAGATTGACGTTGTCCGGCCAGCTGTTGAGCGGCGCGAAGCGCTGCTGGCCGGCTCCGGCGCCGCCACGGCCGTCGCCGATGCGGTAGGTGCCGGCGCTGTGCCAGGCCATGCGGATGAACAGCGGCCCGTAATGGCCAAAGTCGGCCGGCCACCACTCCTGCGAGTCCGTCATCAAGGCATGCAAGTCCTTGATCACGGCGTTCAGGTCGAGACTTTTGAACTCCTTGGCGTAATCGAATGCCTCGCCCATCGGATCGGACAGTGCGGACTGCTGGTGAAGTACCTGCACATTCAGCTGGTTCGGCCACCAGTCACGGTTGGCCCTGGCGATAGTTGTGTGCACGACCGGGCATTTTCCGGCGCTGGTGTCATCGGTCTTTGCGTCCATCGTTCTCTCCAATTTCTGAATTTTCCGGGATTTGTCGTTTTCCGGGATTGTCGATCTTCCGGGGATTTGATGATTTTCCGGACGGGCCCTGAGCCACGCCACTCTGGAACGGTTCCAGACTAGGCCGCATTGCCGATAAAAACAAATTGCCTTTCCAGTTTGTTGCGATAGGTTTTCCTTATGATTGGTCTCACCGTCCGGCAGATGCAATATTTCGAAGCACTGGCACAGACGCTGCATTTCGGCCGCGCCGCGAAACTGGCCGGCGTCAGCCAGCCGGCGCTGTCGTCGCAGATCGCGGAGATGGAGCTGCGGCTGAATTGCCGGCTGTTCGAGCGCGGCGGCAAATCGGTTCGGATGACCGACGAGGCACTGGCCATGCTGCCACGTATCGAGCGCATTCTTGCCGACATCCGCGAAATCGAGACCACGGCCCGGCGTGGCCGCCCCGCCATGGAAGGGCGCTTCCGGCTCGGCATCATCCCGACGGTGGCGCCCTATCTGCTGCCGCATGTGCTGCCGGAACTAAAACGGCATTTCCCGGCCTTGCAGCTCGAATTGCGTGAAGCGGTGACCGCCTCGCTGGTCGAGGACACCGCCCTGGGAAAGCTCGACGCCTTCATTGCGGCCCTTCCCCTCGATCAGCCCGGACTGATCACCGAGCCGCTTTTCTCCGACCGGTTCTTCCTTGCCGTGCCGGCCGGCGATCCAGCCTTCGCCTCGCCGCCGGTGCCGCCGGAAAGCCCGGCATTGGAAAGGCTGATGCTGCTGGAGGAAGGCCACTGCCTGCGTGAACAGGCGCTTGCCGTCTGCGGCAGCGTGCGGCCGGTGGCAATGGCGAGCTATGGCGCGACGAGCCTGACGACGCTGCTGCAGATGGTGGCGCACGGGCTCGGCGTCACCCTTATCCCGGAAATGGCGGCAGGGCCGGCCAGCGCCATGCGCGATTTGAAGATCGTGCCGTTCCAGGAGCCGATGCCGCAGCGCACGATCTGCCTCGCCTGGCGACGCAACAAGGTCCGGCATGACGAATGCGTCGAACTGGCCAAGATCATCCGCGGCCTGGACGAGGCGGTGTTGGCGGCGTGAGGGTGGGAATGTCGGCCAGAGGGTCCGACCGCCTTGGCATGCCGCGCAGCAGTGCTACATTCGTTATGGAGGCCAGAACAAGGATAAGCGCCGACTAAAAAATCGTCGAATGCGGAAACATATTGGCGCTTGTGCCCGACCGAGCGCCCGATGCCCCGATGTCACCGGCAGCGAAACTGGTTGCGCAAGGGGCGAGTTCGCATATTCTGGTTGTGGCAGAAGCGTTTACAACAATGGGAGGAGTAAATGTCCGACAATAAAATCTCGCGTCGCGGGTTCCTGGAAAAGTCCACCGCCATCACCGCCGGTGCGGCTGCAGCGACGACGCTCTCGGCCCCGGCCGTACTGGCGCAGGCGCCGGTGACCATCAAGATGCAGACCTCCTGGCCTGCTTCCGACATCTGGATGGATTTCGCGCGGCTATACATAGAGCGCGTCGAAAAGATGTCGGGCGGCCGGCTGAAGTTCGAGCTCCTGCCCGCGGGTGCGGTCGTCGGCGCGTTCCAGGTGCTGGATGGCGTCAATGACGGCGTCATCGACGCTGCGCACACCGTCCCCGTCTATTGGTACGGCAAGCACAAGGCCGCGTCGCTTTTCGGAACTGGCCCTGTGTTCGGCGGCAGCGCCACCACCATGCTTGCCTGGTTCCACCAGGGCGGCGGCAAGGATCTCTACCGCGAGCTGACGCAGGACATCATGGGCCTCAACGTGGTCGGCTTCTATGGCTTCCCGATGCCGGCGCAGCCGTTCGGCTGGTTCAAGAATCCTGTCACGACCCCCGCCGAACTGCAGGGATTCAAGTATCGGACGGTGGGTCTTGCCGCAGATCTCATGCAGAACCTCGGCCTCAGCGTGGCGCAGTTGCCCGGCGGTGAAATCGTGCCGGCCATGGAGCGCGGGGTTATCGACGCCTTCGAATTCAACAATCCGTCATCCGACCTTCGCTTCGGTTCGCAGGACGTCGCCAAGAACTATATCTTGTCGTCCTATCATCAGGCTAGCGAGTCATTCGAATTCCTGTTCAACAAGGACGTATTCGACGACCTCGACGACGATTTGAAGGCCATTCTCGAATATGGCGTGGAGGCGGCCAGCACCGCGACCACGGCAGTCGCCCTCGACAACTATTCGGCCGACCTGCAGAAACTGCAGACCGAGCACGGTGTCACCGTGCACCGCACCTCCAAGGAGATTCTCGACGCACAACTCCAGGCCTGGGACAAGATCATCCCGACGCTGGAGGCGGATGCGTTCATGAAGCGGGTGCTCGATAGCCAGCGCCAATGGGTCGAACGCGTCGTCTACTACGAGCTTATGAATTCAGCCGACCTGACACTGGCATACGAACATTACTTCCCCGGCAAGCTGAAGCTCTAATTCGCGTCTCCGCTTCGGCAAATCCGGCGGTTTTGCGGACCGCCGGATTGTATCTGACGGAACCCAGTAAATGCTCCGTTACATTGCGTTCGCCGATGAACTTTCGGCATGGTTTGGAAAGGTGTTCGCCTGGAGCGTCGTCGTTATGACGCTCGGCGTGAGCTATGAGGTCGTCGTGCGATACCTGTTCAGCGCGCCGACTGCGTGGGCATTCGACCTCAGCTACATGCTCTACGGCACCATGTTCATGATGGCCGGCGCTTACACCTTGTCGCGAGACGGGCATGTGCGCGGCGATTTCATCTACCGGCTGTGGCGGCCGCGCGTGCAAGCGGCGGTCGAACTTGTCCTCTACTTCATTTTCTTCTTCCCAGGCGTCACGGCGCTGATTCTGGCCGGCTGGAAGTATGCCGCACGCAGCTTTCGCTATCTCGAAGTAAGCTCGAACAGCCCGGCCGGGATTCCGATCTTTCAGTTCAAGGCCGTCATCGTGGCGGCAGGCATCCTGCTCTTCGTGCAGGGGATTGCTCAGGTGTTCCGCTGCGTCGTCTGTCTGCGAACCGGAACATGGCCGCGCGCGGCTGAAGACGTGGAAGAGACCGAGAAGGTGCTGATGGAAGCCAAGACGCTCGATGTTCTGCATCACGGTTCGGAGGCAGTCGACCTCCCGTTCCTCCATCCCGACAATCAACCCGACCGCGACGGAGAAGACAGATGAGCGATCCTCAGGTCGCCGTCGCGATGCTGCTCATTCTGCTTCTGGCGATCTTCCTTGGCTTCCCGGTTGCGTTCACTTTGATGGCGCTCGGGGTCGCCTTTGGCTACTACGCTTATTTAAATCCGGGACGGATGTGGCGCGCCTACGAACGGGCGGTTGAGGATGGCGCCGACGGCTGGACGCTTACGGAGCATTGGATCGGCGGCTTCTTCAACAACCGCATTTTCGATCTGTTCGTGAATCAGACCTATTCTGTGATCTCGAACGACGTGCTGACCGCCATCCCGCTTTTCCTGTTCATGGGCTACATCGTCGAGCGGTCCAATATCATCGAGCGTCTTTTCGGCACCCTCTATATCGCCACCCGGCGCGTTCCCGGCTCCATGGCGGTCGCCGCCCTCATCACCTGCACCCTTTTCGCAACGGCCACAGGCATTGTCGGCGCGGTCGTGACACTGATGGGTCTGCTGGCGTTTCCCGCCATGCTGAAGGCGCGTTACGACATCAGCTATGCCTCGGGAGTGATCTGCGCCGGCGGAACCCTCGGCATCCTCATTCCGCCGTCGATTCTGCTCATCGTCTATGGCGCGACGGCGGGTGTGTCGGTGGTCCGCATGTATGCGGCAGCCCTGCTTCCGGGACTGCTGCTTGCCGGCCTTTATCTGATCTATGTGGTGGCGAAGGCGGTGCTGCAGCCGCAGCTGGCGCCGAAGCCGACCCGAGACGAGGTAGGCCACTATTCGGTCCTGCAAATCAGCTGGATGCTGCTGACCTCCTTCGTCCCTCTGGCGGTCCTGATCCTTGCGGTGCTCGGCGCTATCCTGTTCGGCCTTGCCACGCCTTCGGAGGCTGCCGCCATCGGCGCGCTCGGCGGCGTCGTGCTGGCCGCCGCCTACCGGGCGCTGACGTGGCAACGCCTGAAGGAGTCCGTCTATTTGACGGCGCGAACGACCGCGATGGTGTGCTGGCTGTTCGTCGGCTCCGCGACCTTCGCCTCGGTCTTTGCCTATCTGGGAGGCCAGCAACTGATCAGCGATTTCGTCACCGGCCTCGACATGTCGCCGCTGATGTTTTTGATCGTCGCCCAGATCATCATCTTCATCCTGGGCTGGCCGCTGGAATGGACGGAGATTATCGTGATCTTCGTTCCGATCTTCCTGCCGCTATTGGCGCATTTCGAGATCGATCCGCTGTTTTTCGGCGTGCTCGTCGCAGTCAACCTTCAGACGGCCTTTTTGTCGCCGCCCATGGCGATGTCGGCCTACTACCTCAAGGGCATTTCGCCGCCGCATGTTCAGCTTTCGGATATTTTCCGCGGAATGATGCCCTATATGCTGATCGTTATCCTGTGCATGGTCATCATCTACGTCTTCCCGCAGATCGTGTACGGGCTGCCCAACCTGATCTACGGGGGCTGAGGCGCGATGCCGCGGCGAGTGGAGGACAATAGATGAATTTGAGCCGCTTCCTGGCCGTCTTGGCGTTTGTTGTCTTTCTGGCGTTTTTTGGCGTCGTAATCCGGTTCGTCCCGCATCCCGATCTAGGCGTTGCGGTCGGCATTGGCGTCCTACTTGCGGGCTACGATCTATGGAGCCAGTTGAGGTCTCGCGCGAGGTAACAGCCGGGCTTTGGGCGGTCGCGGGAAAGCTGCAAGGCTGCAGCTTCGATGCGGGCAATGAGCCGAACCGTCCGCTCGGCCTGAGAAACATCAATTCAATCAAATCCTCGTGAATTGTACCGGACGCCCGGAACCGCAGACGCGTTCCCGGCATTGATTTTGCGGAGGAATCTGCGTCCAGAACAGGGAGCAGTGTTATGGCTTACCGTGATTATATCCATACGCCGGTGACGCCACGTGACATCCGATGGGGACTCCAGCAGGGGGCCGTCGCGGGTATTGTCGCAGGCATCGTCTTTGCGGCGTTCGAAATGGCGGCGAGTGCGTTCATGATGGGGGCGGAAGCGTTCTTCATGCCCCTGCGCATGATCGGCGCCATCGCGCTTGGACCGGAAGCCCTCGATCCCGGCTACCCGCTCTTGACGGCCAGCATCGCCGGCGTGGTCGTGCATTTGATCCTGGCCATCGCCTATGGGATCGTGTTCGGGGAGATTGCCGCAATGCTGCGAGGGCGAGCAGCCTTCATCGGTCTCGGCAGCATCTTTGGACTCGCCTTGTGGCTCGTCAATTTCTATGTGATCGCGCCGATCGCATTCCCCTGGTTCCTGCAAGCAAGCCCGGTCGTGCAGTTCATTGCCCACACATTCTTCTTCGGTACCGTCCTCGGCTGGTACCTGTGGAAGTCGCACGAGAGAAGCGGGCTCGAAGGACCGGCGGTTTAGCCTTGCCAGCACCGACCTGGCACAGTCGGATTGAAGCGGAAAGACAGCGGTGATCACCGGCGCTTCTTGGCATCGGGCGTGCGCTTCGCACGAGTGTGCGAAGGTCGCTTTGATCGCCCGCGACCCGACGCTGCTGCAGATGGTGGCGCATGGGCTCGGGCGTCACGCTCATCCCGGAAATAGCGGCAGGACCAGCCAGCGCCATTGCGCGATCTGGAGATCGTGCCCACTCCAGGAACCGATGCCGCAGCGCCATCTGCCTCGTCTGGCGGCGCAAGAAGATGCGGCACGACGAATACGTCGAAGTGGCAAGATCATCCGCGCAATGGCTGAGGTGGTGTGCAATTAATCAGGTAGAGTAGAAGAGAAACTGAGCAGTCAATCGACGATACGTCGCGGGCCGTCCGTGAGCAGACGCTCGGCTTGTCCGATCATGTCGTCGATCACGCGTCCAGCCGACTCCACGCTTCGGATCACTCCGGCCACTTCCCCCATCAAAACGCCGGTGTTCTCGGCATCGCCAGCGTAAAAGGCGTCCCAATAGTCGCTGCTCTGGATGGCCAGCGTCGGCGCTTCAGTCAGCTGACCTTCGCGGCCATGCCAGGCGGCGACAAATCGAGTCCTCAGCACGCGCGCGACGAATTCGTCTGTCGGCCAACGATAGTTGCGGGCGATGTCGACAGTTGTGGTCTTGATCGTCGCATCGCCATCGGCGGCGATGATAGCCTCCTGGAATCCGCGCGGCGCAGCGGACTCTGCAGTCGCCATGAACCGCGTGCCGACCAGGACGCCGTCGGCGCCGAGCATCAATGCCGCGGCAAGCGCTCGACCGTCGCCAACGCCACCCGCCGCCACGAGAAGCGTCTGAGGCGCCTGTTTCGCGAGAAGATCGGCAATCTCGGGAACGAGTGTGAAGGTCGAGCGGGGACCGCTGTGGGCCGCCGGCTTCATTGCCCTGCGCCACAATTGCATCTGCGCCGACGTCGAGCGCCTCGCGGGCGTGCAACATCGACTGGACTTGGCAGATGAAAGGCACTCGCGCTTCTCTGATATGCGCGGCGAAGGGTGCTGGCGAGCCGAATGAAAGCATCAGCGCCGCGGGTTGCCGCTCCAGCACGCGGTCGAGCAGATACGGCCTGGTTGCCAGCGACCATGTAATAAACCCACATCCGACACGGGCGTTGACTGCGGCGGCAAACTCCTTGTCCAGCCAGGCTTCGTCGCCGTAGCCGCCGCCGATCAAACCGAGCCCGCCGGCATGCGACACCGCTGCTGCAAGCCGTCCGCCTGCCATCACGCCCATAGGAGCGAGGAGGATGGGATGCCTGATCGCAAAACGTTCGGTCAGTCGGGTTTTGAGTGGCACGGTTCGCGCTCGCCAAATCATCGAAGGGATACCGAAGATGCAGCAAACGCGACGCACTGTAGCAGGATAGTGGTCCCGCTTGAGACTCGAACCGGGAAATCAGACCGTTTTTAGTGGTAAGTGACTGATGGTCGCCGCAACGCAAAGCTGGCGGCTGGACGGCCGCACTGGGTGGCGAGCTGACACACTCTGGCAGCAATTTGGCAGCAAGACGCGATTGAGCATCAACCGCGTCGCGCCGCCTCGATCGCGGCGACGTCGATTTTCTTCATAGTCATCATGGCATCAAACGCGCGCTTTGCCTCGTCGCCGCCAGCCGCCATCGCGTCAGTCAGCACGCGCGGCGTGATTTGCCAGGAAATCCCCCATTTGTCTTTGCACCAGCCGCACACGCTCTCCTGGCCGCCATTGCCGACGATGGCATTCCAATAGCGGTCGGTCTCCTCCTGATCGTCGGTGGCGATCTGGAACGAGAAGGCTTCGTTGTGCTTGAACTCGGGACCTCCGTTGAGGCCGATACAAGGAAGGCCCGCGACTGTGAATTCGACCGTCAACACGTCGCCCTCTTTGCCGGCCGGGTAGTCACTGGGTGCACGGTGCACGGCACTCACCACGGTGTCGGGAAAGATCTCGGAGTAGAAGCGGGCGGCAGCCTCGGCGTCCTTATCGTACCAGAGGCAAATCGTATTCTTTGCCATTTGCGGGTTCCTTTCGCTTGAGGCCAAGATTTCGGCCTTGTTTCCCCATCCGCTCTCTTCCGAAATAGGTAGCCAACCGCTTTTCTCCACCCCGGAAGCGTCCGTCTCGCCCGCGCGAACGCAAAGAGCAGCTTACCCTAATGTCGCTGTCGCTTTGGCACGGGTTCCGGACGATAAGCGAAGGCCCGCCCCTGAAATGCGTCGCGAATGTCTGGAAAATCCACAAAGCAGACCAACTTTCCGACCAGACGACAGGGCCACGATCCGGCACCCGCAGACCTCGCCCACCGGCGCTCCAGTCCGACACGTCATGTTCACCTGCGGCTCGGAAAGGCACAGTGGTGCTATCCAGGCGTGTTCGCCTTGACGACCTTTTGGCATTCGGGCGTCAGCTCACTCATGTGATCGGCCAGGCATTTGATGATGTGGCCGCCGCCCGGCAACACGCCCTCGCAGATCTTCTGGTAATCTGCCTGGCAGGCCTCACGCTCGGCCGCCGTCTGCGCCAGCGCCACGGTGGTTGCCATCTGAGTTGCCAAGAAAAGCACGCTCAACGCAATCCGCATGACAAACTCCCCTCAAACATGTAGATTAGTTCACTTTTATATAATGCGATATACACCGGGAAGTATATAGAGGGGGGAAATGCTTTTACTATCGGGTAGAATTGCGCAGGCGGCAGGCTTGTTCGCCGCGACACTAGTATTGTCCGCTTGTAGCGAGGAAAACACATACGTACCGCCCCCTCCGCCCAAGATCGACGTGGCGCTTCCATTGAAGCAGAGCGTGACCCCATATCTCGAGGCTACCGGCAGTGCCGCGGCGGTGAACACGACGCCCCTGGTTGCGCGCGTCTCGGGCTTCATCCAGGAAATCGATTACAAGGACGGCGACGAGGTCAAGGCCGGCGCCCGGCTGTTCCTGATCGAGCCCGATTCCTACCAGCTGGCGCTCGAGCAATCCGAGGCCGGGCAGGGTTCATCCGATGCCGCCGCCAAGCAGTCCGGTGCTGACCTAAAGCGGCAGCAGGAGCTGCTGTCCCAGAAAATCATCTCGCAATCGACCGCCGACCAGGCCGCCGCGGCAGCAGACGTCGACATCGCCAAGCAGAAGCAGAGCGCGGTCGACGTCAAGCAGGCTCAACTCAATCTGAGCTACACCGAGGTCAAGGCGCCGTTCGCGGGCACCGTCACCTCCCGCCAGGTATCGATGGGGCAGCTTGTCGGCGCCGGCAGCGCCACCACCCTGGCGACCATCGTTCAGACCGCACCCATCTACGTCAATTTCAATATCTCGGAGCAGGATGTGCTGCGCATTCGCACCGCCATGGCGAAGCGTGGAATGACCGCGCAGGATCTCAAGAAAATACCGGTCGAGGTCGGCTTGCAGAGCGAGACGGGTTATCCCCACGCGGGAACGCTGGACTACGCCGCGCCAGAGGTTACCGCTGCCACCGGCACGCTAGCGGTCCGCGCAGTGCTCCCCAATGAAGGCCGGGAACTGCTGCCTGGCTATTTCGTGCGTGTGCGCGTGCCGTTGGGCGTAGAGCCGGACATGCTGCTCGTTCCCGACCGGGCGATCGGTAGCGACCAGAAGGGTCGCTACGTGCTCGTCGCCGGAAAGGACGACGTGGTCGAACAGCGTCCGGTTGAGATCGGCCAACTGGTCGGCGCGTTGCGTGTGATCACCAAGGGTATCGGGGCGGACGACCGCGTCCTGGTCTCCGGCCTGTTGACGGCAGTCCCTGGCCAGAAGATCGAACCGCAAGAAAAGAAACTGGAAGCAGTCGCCACGGACGGCGCAGCGCAATGATCTCCAAATTCTTCATCGAGCGGCCGGTCCTGGCGAACGTAATCGCCATCCTCATGGTCGTCATAGGCGTCATCTCGCTCTTTGCCCTGCCGGTGGCGCAGTATCCCGACGTGGTGCCGCCTACCGTTTCGGTGACGACGCGCTATCCGGGAGCGAGCGCGCGTGCGGTGATCGACACGGTGGCGTTGCCGATCGAGCAGCAGGTTAACGGCGTCGAGGGCATGATCTACATGCAGTCCTATGCTGCATCGGATGGCACCTACAATCTCACCGTCACGTTCGCGATCGGCACCGATCTCGACCAGGCGCAAGTGCGTGTGCAGAACCGTGTGTCCTCAGCCCTGGCGACGCTGCCGCAAGCGGTGCAGGTGCAAGGCGTCACCGTTCAGCAGAAGTCGACCTCGATCCTCGAGATCGTCACGCTGACTTCACCGAACGGGGAATATGACAGCCTTTATCTCGCCAACTACGCGACCATCCGGCTCAAGGATGAGCTCTCCCGAATACCGGGGGTCGGCAATGTCAATGTGTTCGGCGCCGGCCAGTATTCCATGCGTGTCTGGCTTGATCCCGAGAAGATGCAGGCGCGCGGCCTTACCACGCAGGACGTCGTCCAGGCGCTGGGGCAGCAGAGCGAGCAGGTCACCGCAGGCCAGGTCGGCGCGCCGCCGGCGCCCGACGGCCAGTCCTTCCAGTACACGATCGAAGTGTCCAGCCGCCTTGACGATCCCGGCCAGTTCGGCACCGTGATCGTCAAGACCGGCGCCAATGGCGACATGACGCGCGTGCGCGACGTCGGCCGAGTCGAGCTCGGCGCCCAGACCTATGGGCAGTTCTTCAATCTCGACGGCCAGCCGGCTGCGGGCATGGCCGTTTTCCTGTCGCCGGGCGCCAATGCGCTCGATGTGGCCGGCAAGGTCGAGGCCAGGATGAAGGACCTGTCACGCGAGTTTCCGCAAGGCCTGGCATACTCGATCCCCTTCAACACCACGATTTTCGTCAGCCAGGCGATCCACGAGGTCTACAAGACGCTGATCGAAGCCGCCGTCCTGGTGCTCATCGTCATCCTGCTTTTCCTGCAGGACTGGCGGGCGATGCTGGTGCCGGCAACGACCGTTCCGGTGACGATCATCGGGGCGTTCGCGGCGATGGCCGCGCTCGGCTTTTCGGTCAACCTGTCGACCCTGTTCGCCATCGTGCTTGCCATCGGCATCGTCGTCGACGACGCCATCGTCGTGGTCGAGGGCGCCACTCACAATATGGAGCGCGGCATGTCGGGCCACGACGCGGCCATTGCCGCCATGAACGCCCTCTTCGGGCCGATCATCGGCATCACCTTGGTGCTGATGGCGGTGTTCCTCCCGGCTGCGTTCCTGCCCGGCCTCACGGGGCAAATGTATGCGCAATTCGCACTGGTGATTGCGGCAACTGCCATAATCAGCGCCATCAACGCGGCAACGCTCAAACCGACGCAGTGTGCGACATGGCTAAGGCGGCCGGTGCCGCCGGACCAGCGCAATGTCTTCTGTCGCGGCTTCAACGCGGTCTACCAGCGCCTGGAGAACCGTTATGCCGGCCTGATCGGTGCCATGGTGCGTCACAGCACGGTGATGGGCATCATCGCGCTGCTGATCATCGGGGCGGCAGGCTATGGCATATCGCGCGTGGCCACCGGCTTCATCCCGATCGAGGACCAGGGCTACCTGCTTGCTTCGGTTCAACTGCCCGACGGCGCCGCACTTGGCCGTACACAGGAGACGCTGCAACAGGTTTCGAAGCTCGCCAAGGCCACGCCGGGCGTCGACCAGGTCGTGACCATCGCGGGCATCTCGGCACTCGACAATAACTCGACGCTGGCAAACGCCGGCGTTGCCTACATCATCCTCAAGGACTGGAGCTTGCGCGGCAAGGGCGAGGATCTTGCCTCGCTCTACGCAACGCTCAACAAGAATCTGTCCGACATGGGTGACGGAACTGTACTGGTGCTGCCTCCACCGCCGATCCAGGGCATCGGCAACGCCGCCGGCTTCACCATGCAGGTCGAGCTGCGTGACGGCAGTTTCGACCTCGCCAAGCTGCAAGGAGCAGTCGAGGCAATAACCAGGACCGCTCAGACGCAGTCAGGTATCCAGCGCGTATCGGCGCCGTTCCGGGCCAACGTCCCGCAATACACGGTCGAAATCGACCGCGAGAAGGTGCAAACCCTGGGGCTGACCACGGACCAGGTCTTCCAGACGCTCGCCGGTTATCTGGGCTCGACTTATGTCAGTCAGTTCAACAAGTTCGGGCGGGTGTTCCAGATCTATGTGCAGGGCGATGCGCAATTTCGCCTGACGCCCGAGAATATCGCCCGCCTGAGCGTGCGCAACCAGAGCGGCGACATGATCCCGCTCGGGACATTGCTGACAGTCACGCCAAGCGTCGGCCCATCACTGATCAGCCTCTATAACCTCTATCCCTCGGCATCGATCATCGGTGTGCAGGCACATGGCTTCTCGTCGGGCGACGCGATCAAACTGATGGAAGGGGTTGCGGCCGACACATTGCCGCCCGGCACCGGCTTCGACTGGACGGCGCTGTCCTTCCAGGAAAAGCTTGTCGGCAGCCAGATCTATTTGGTGTTCGGCATGGCGCTGCTCTTGGTCTATCTGGTGCTGGCAGGCCAATATGAGAGCTGGCTGGCCCCGATCTCGATCTTGCTCGCCGCGCCGCTGTCGCTGGTGGGTCCGGTCCTGGTTCTCAACGGCCTCGGCATCGACAACAATCTCTACGTGCAGATTGGCCTGATCCTGCTGATCGCGCTATCCGCCAAGAACGCCATCCTGATCGTCGAGGTCGCGCGCGAATTGCGCGCCGCCGGCAGACCGATAGTCGAAGCGGCGATCGAGGCGGCACGAGCGCGCTTCCGGCCCATCCTGATGACGTCCTTCGCGTTTATCCTTGGTGTCGCGCCGCTGGTGTTGGCGACAGGCGCCGGGGCCAGCGCGCGCAAGTCGATCGGCATCACGGTCTTTTCCGGCATGATCGCCTCGACCTGTCTCGCCGTTCTCTTCGTACCGTCCTTCTTCGTCATCCTGCAACGGTTCGAGGAATGGCGCGCCGCGCGAAAGACGAGGCGTGAGTACACACCTACACTTCCCGGGTAGCAGTACGATCTTATCGCGGTCTGTCACTGGTGCTGGCTCGGGTCCGTCATCGCAGATCTCAGCGGGGAGGCCGCGTTCGACCGGGTCATTGTGCCCGACATTGAGACAACGCCTCTGTTCTTCAAACGCGTAAGTACGAACGGGAGCCCGTTGCCCGCTCAGGCGGTCTTCGGCGTCACCAGCCCCAGTTCGTCAACCATCGCCTCGCGCATCAAAAACTTCTGCGGCTTGCCGGTCACCGTCATTGGCAATTCGGTGCGAAAGCGGATGTGGCGCGGGATCTTGTAATGGGCGATCTGGCCGGCGCAGAAGGCCTTGATCTCCTGCTCGGTGGCGATCTGGCTCGGCTTGAGCACAATCCAGGCGCAAAGCTCCTCGCCATATTTCGGGTCGGGAATGCCGAACACCTGCACTTCCTTGACCTTGGGATGGCGATAGAGGAACTCCTCGACCTCGCGCGGATAAACGTTCTCGCCGCCGCGGATGACCATATCCTTGACCCGGCCGACGATGTTGCAATAACCCTCGGCGTCGATGGTGGCGAGGTCGCCGGTGTGCATCCACCCGTCGGGATCGATCGCCTCGCGGGTTTTTTCCTCGTCGTCCCAATAGCCCTTCATCACCGAATAGCCGCGCGTGCAGAGTTCGCCCGGCGCGCCGACCGCAACGGTCGCGCCATCGGCATCGATCGCCTTGACCTCAACATGCGGGTGGACGCGGCCGACGGTCGAGACGCGCTTTTCCAGCGGGTCGTCGACGCTGCTCTGGAACGACACCGGGCTGGTCTCGGTCATGCCATAGGCGATTGTCACCTCCGCCATGTGCATCAGTGACACTACCTTCTTCATCACCTCGATCGGGCACGGCGAGCCGGCCATGATGCCGGTGCGCAGGCTGGTGAGATCGAAGGTGTCGAAATCCGGATGGTCGAGCAGGCCGACGAACATGGTCGGCACGCCATAGAGGCCGGTGCAGTGCTCGCCCGCCACCGCTCTCAGCGTGGCGCCGGCATCAAACCCCTCGCCCGGGAAAACCATTGTCGCGCCCTTGGTGACGCAGCCGATCGTGCCCATCGACATGCCGAAGCAGTGATAGAGCGGCACCGGGATGCACAGCCGGTCCTCGACGGTGAGCCTGATCGCCAAGGTGACGAAATTGCCGTTGTTGACGATGTTGTTGTGGGTCAGCGTCGCGCCCTTGGGCGCGCCTGTCGTGCCTGAGGTGAACTGGATGTTGATGGCATCGCCGGGTTTCAGCCCCTCGGAGATCCGGTCGAGGCTATCATGCTCGTCGCGCCCGCCCATCGCCAGCACGTCGGTGAAATTGAGCATGCCGGGCGAATGCTCCTCGCCCATGCGGATGACGATTTTAAGCGCCGGCAATTTTTTCGCATCGAGCTCGCCCGGTGTCGCCGTCGCGATCTCCGGCGCCAGCGTCTCGATCATGCCGAGATAGTCGGAGCTCTTGAATTTGACGGCCGTGACCAGCGCTCGGCAAGCGACCTTGTTCAGCGCATAGTCGAGTTCGGCCAGCCGATAAGCCGGGTTGATGTTGACCAGGATCAGGCCGATGCGGGCGGTGGCGAATTGCGTCACCAGCCACTCCCAGCGGTTCGGCGACCAGATGCCGACGCGGTCGCCTTTTGCCAGGCCGAGAGCCAGGAAGCCTGCGGCCAGCGCGTCCACCGTGTCTGAAAGTTCGCTCCAGGTGAAGCGCTTGTCCTGGTCGACGAAGACGGCGGCATCGAGCGTGCCGTATTTGCTGACTGTGTCCGAAAGCAGCGCCGGGATCGTTTGCTGCAGCAGCGGCACGGTGCGCTCGCCCGACACATGCGCCCTGCCGTCGACCGGCGCGACAAACGTGGCCCCATTGCCCGGGCGACGGCCGCGCAGGCTGGTGGCATTCTTCAACTCGTCGAGATTGATCGGCATCGCCGTCTCCTCCGCAGGCGACCCGAGTCTATCAGCCTGCCGGGGTGGTGGAAATCCCGTTGAGGGTACTGGAGCGCAATGCCTCCCCCTTGAGGGCAGAGTGCCTCGCGAAGCGAGGCGGGTGGGGTCGTCTCGCGTCGAGCACTGCCGCAACGACCCCACCCGTCCATCCGCCTTCGGCGGCTGTCCACCCTCCCCTCAAGGGGGAGGGAAGGCACCCATCTTCGCCGCGATGCCGCGCATGACAGCCTCGTCGGCCGCCGCACGCGGCTTCCGCGATGCAACCAGGCAGGCCTGCGAGCGCAGGATGACGCCGTCCGCCAAAATCTTCAGGTGATTGGCGCGCAGCGTCGAGCCTGACGTGGTGATGTCGACGACGACATCGGCCAAACCCGCCGCCGGCGCGCCTTCGGTGGCGCCGAGGCTCTCGACGATGCGATAGACCTGGATGCCGTGCTTTTGCGAAAAAAACTGCTGCGTCAGCCGCCAGTATTTTGTGGCTATCCTGAGCCGCCTGCCGTGGCGCTGGCGGAAATCGGCGGCGACATCGTCGAGGTCGGCCATCGTATCGACGTCGAGCCAGATGTCGGGCACCGCCACCACGACATCGGCATTGCCGAAACCGAGGCGGGCGACGATCTCAGCGCGCGCCGCCCAATCGGCGAGGCTTTCGCGCAACAGATCCTCGCCGGTGATGCCGAGGTCGACCGAGCCCTGGCCGATTTCGCCTGCGATTTCCGAGGCCGACAGGAACGCCACCTCGACCGCTTCCACGCCTTCGATGCGGGCGCGATACTTGCGCTCGTCGCCGGGCAGGCTGACGGCAAGCCCGGCCTTGGCCAGCACCTCCAGCGCCTGCTGCTTGAGCCGGCCCTTCGATGGAATCGCCAGCGTGATCATTGCGCCTTCTCCCGCAACGCTTCGATGCGGTCGAGCCAGACGGAAAAGCCGACGCCGGGGATCGGCGTTTTCGCGCCGAGCAACGTCAGCAGCCGGTCATAGCGGCCGCCGCCGGCCAGCGGCCGGTCACCGTTTTCCGCCGCGATCTCGAAGACCAGGCCCGTGTAGTAATCGAGCGGACGGCCAAAGGCGGCGTCGTAGCGGATTTTTGCCGTGGACAGGCCAAGCGCTTCGATCGCCTTGGCGCGAGCTGAAAAATTCTCCAGCGCCGCGCCCAGCGAAACGCCGGCGCCGGCTGCGAAGGTTTCGAGCGCTTTTGCCGCGCCGTCGAGCGTCACATCGATCGCCAGAAAATCCTTAAGCGCCGAAAATGCCTCGTTCGACAGCCTGACGCTGCGCAGCTCGGCCTTTTCGATCAAGCGCCGCGCAATCTCGGTCGGCGACCGTCCGGCCGACGCCGACAGACCCGCCTGTTCCATGCCGCCGGCGATGTGCGAGGAAAGCGCTTCCAGATTGCCGTCGAGGACAAGGGCTGCGACCGCGCCGGCAAGCTGGCCGTTGCGCGGCGGATTGGCGAGGTCGGCCAGCGCTGCCTCCAGCATCGCCGCCGAACCGAAGGCGCGGGCCAGCCGCATGCGCCAGCCGCGCGGCAGGCCGAGTGCGGCGAGCACCGCCTCGAAAACAGTCTGGTCGCCGAGCGTGATCGTTGGTTCCTGGCCCGGCAGCACCAGCGAAAGCAGCGCATGCGCATCGGCCAGCGATCGGGCATCGGCCTGTGCGATGTCGCCGTCGCCGAGATCCTCGATGCCGGCCTGGAAAAACTCGTTTCCGCCCTCGCGGCGCTGGCGAAACACCTCGCCGAGATAGGAATAGCGGCGCGGCGTGCCGGCTTGACTGGCAATGTGGTCGAGGCAGACCGGGATGGTGAACTCCGGCCGCAGGCAAAGCGTCTGTCCGGTCTCGCTTTCGGTGAGGAAAATACGCCGGCGCAAATCCTCGCCGGCCATATCGAGGAACGGGTCGGCCGGCTGCAGCACCGCCACCTCGACCGCATGCGTGTTGCGCGCGGCGAAGAGTTTTGTGATGTCTGATGCGATGGCGGGGTAGCGGGAGGTCATTGATCGGTTGGGTGCGAGGCACCCCCCTCTGGCCTGCCGGCCATCTCCCCCTCAAGGGGGGAGATTAGTCTCGTCGCAGCCTTCGCCCTATTTTCAAGGTTGAAAGGTAAGTGCCGGCGGTACGGCTGCCAATCTCCCCCCTTGAGGGGGAGATGGCCGGCAGGCCAGAGGGGGGTGTTCACGCGCCGCCCTTCGCACGGTCGGCCGCCTGTGCCGCCAGTATCTTTCTTACCTCGCCAACCAGATCGCTTTCCGCCACCGTCACCTGCGCCGGACGCGCGGAGCGCCATTCGGCGTTGCCCGCAATCTCCGCCGACATCCGGGCGCCCTCGATCAGGTCCTTGATCTGCACCTCGCCTTTCGCCCGCTCGTCGCCGCCCTGGATGATGGCGACCGGGCTGCCGCGGCGGTCGGCATATTTGAGCTGCGCCTTCATGCCGGCACCGCCGAGATACATTTCGGAACGGATGCCGGCGGCGCGCAGCTCGGCCACCATTTTCTGGTAGCGGCCGAGACTGTCCGTGTTCTTGTCCATGGTGAGCACGACGACCGGCGCGATCACGTCCGATGTATCGAGCTTGCCGAGGTTCTTCAGCGCCGTCATCAGCCTGGAGACGCCGATGGAAAAGCCGGTCGCCGGCACCGGCTCGCCGCGAAAGCGCGAGACGAGGCCATCATAGCGCCCGCCACCGCCGACCGAGCCGAAGCGGACGATTTTTCCCTCCTCGTTGGGAATTTCGGCCAGCAGTTCGGCTTCGTAGACCGGGCCGGTGTAATATTCGAGGCCGCGGACGACGGAGGGGTCTATGCGAATGCGGTCCGGACCATAGCCGGCAGCCAGGACAAGCGCTTCAATCTCTTTGAGTTCAGCAAATCCCGCTTCGGCCGTGGGGTTGGCCTCAAGTACTCTGTTCCATTTTCCTACATCGTTTTTGAGCCCAGCCTCGACGTGTTGGTTGTGAAGAACGACGGCGACAATGAACGCTGCTTGAACTTCGTCTAGCCCAGCCCCCTTTGTAAAATCCCCCTCGCCCTCTTTACCGCCGTCCCAGCGACCTTTGCCCAGCAAAAGCTTGACGCCTTCCGGTCCAAACTTGTCCAGCTTGTCGATCGCGCGCAGCACCTGCAACCGGCGCCCAGCATTCTCGTCGCCGCCAAGGCCGATCGCCTCCAGCACGCCGTCGAGCACCTTGCGATTGTTGACCCTAATGATGTAGTCGCCGCGCTTGATGCCGAGCGCTTCCATCACGTCGGCCATCATCATCGCCATTTCGGCGTCGGCCGCGACACCTGGCGTGCCGACGGTGTCGGCGTCGAACTGCATGAACTGGCGGAAGCGGCCAGGGCCGGGCTTTTCGTTGCGGAACACCCAGCCGGAGCGGTAGCTGCGATAGGGTTTCGGCAGGCGCTCAAAGTTTTCAGCGACAAAACGGGCCATCGGCGCGGTCAAATCGTAGCGCAGCGACAGCCACTGGTCGTCGTCGTCCTGGAAGGAGAACACACCCTCGTTCGGCCGATCCTGATCGGGCAGGAATTTGCCCAGCGCATCGGTGTATTCGATCAGCGGCTGGTCGACCGGCTCGAAGCCGTACAGCTCATAGACCGAGCGGATCGTCGCCATCATCTTCTCGACGGCACGGATATCCTCGGCGCCGCGATCGACAAGCCCGCGCGGCAGCCGCGCTTTCATCTTTTCCGATTTGTCGGCCATGGCATGGGTCTTTTCGCTAGGTAAAGCTGACTTGTTTCGAGTGGGCGTGTCCTAACCGATGGGGCTTGGCGCGGCAAGGGTTTGCTCCCTGCCTTCTCCCCGTGCGGGAGAAGCCAAGAAGCTGAAACAATTCCGCCATAAGCGCGGCATCGTGCCGACACAATCGCAGCCGATAAAGCGCGCCGAAACAAGGGGGTCGGGCCATGACCTTGGCGCGGAAATTCGACATCATCGACAGCCGCACCTGCGAACTGCCCGCCCAGTTGCGCCCGGCCGATCATCATGCACCGGGACCTGCAGCCCAAATGGCGGGACCGTTCGAGGTTGCCGCAGACAAGCGTACGGGGCCGACCATGGGCGATGCGCTGCTGACCAGCCTGCTCGTGATCTATCCGGCTTTTGCCACGATAGCGGCTATCGTTGCCGGGCTCTTTCTGGCGGGCGCCGGCGGCGCTTGAGTTTTTAAGCTCCCCCTTGCCTTCTCCCCGTGTGGGAGAAGGAAAAAGAAGGGAGCTACTTCGGCCTTTTGAACGCGTTGCGCTCCACCTCGACCTGCTCGCGGCAGACACAGCCTTCGAGATGGTCGTTGACCAGCCCCATGGCCTGCATGAAGGCGTAGACGGTCGTCGGGCCGACAAAGCTCCAGCCGCGTTTCTTCAGCTCCTTCGAAATCCGCACCGAGACTACCGTGGTCGGATTGGCGCGCAGATGGGCGAGATCGACGATTTCGGGCCGTTCGTCCGGGCCGGGTTCGAATTTCCAGAACCAGGCCGCCAGCGAGCCGGCCTCGTCGGCCAATTCACGCGCGCGCCTGGCGTTGTTGATGGTCGAGACGATCTTGCCGCGGTGACGAATGATGCCGGCATTGCCGAGCAGGCGCTCGACATCCTGTTCGGTGAAGGCGGCGATCCTGTCGATATCGAAGCCGGCGAACGCCTCGCGAAAATTCTCGCGCTTGCGCAATATGGTCAGCCAGGACAGGCCCGACTGAAAGCCTTCGAGGCAGATCTTTTCGAACAGCCTGCGGTCGTCGGCGACCGGCCGGCCCCATTCGTGATCGTGGTAGTGCAGATAATCCGGCAGATTGCCGTGCCAGAAGCAGCGCGCGATACCATCGGGTCCGGCGAGCAGGCCTGTCTTCTCATCCATGGCGGAATTCCATTGCTCAATGCGCCTCAGCGCTGCCTTTACCGCGGCTTTACCAGATTCCTGAACCGGCCGGTAACCACACCGAAAGCTTTACTGACAATGCAGCATTTTACGCATTCCGATTCACGTTTCGGTTGCTGCTCCGCGCCCAATGTTCGCGACATCGGGGACGCTTGTGCGCCCCGGCATGTTCGACGATCAGGGTGCGTTCCGATGAAGACATTTTTGTTCCCGCTGCTCGGCGCCGCAGCTGTGCTGGCCACTGCCGCTACATCCTCCAGCGCCAACGACCGCTATGCCGACAGGCCACCGGTGATGGTGAGCCCCGACCTTTCGGCGCCCTGGGTGCTGCAGCTTGGCCGCGCGCCAGGCATCGTCCGCCAGAACCGGCAAGAGGTGCAAAAGCCGCAGCGCCGTTCTCAGCGGCAGGCGCAACCGGCTCAGCTGCACACGGCGGCGGTGCAGGCGCCGTCAAAGAAGCGCATTATCGCGCGCCCGCAGATCAACCCGATCTATCTGCCGCAGGAAGTCGCCTATGACGGCCCGGAGAAGCCGGGCACGATCGTCATCGATACGCGGGAGAATTTTCTCTATCTGGTCGAGAACAACGGCAAGGCGCGGCGCTATGGCGTCGGCACCGGCAAGCCGGGCTTCGAATGGGCCGGCAAGCACAAGATCTCGCAGAAGAAGGTCTGGCCCGAATGGCGACCGCCGGCGCAGATGATCTCGCGCGAGGCCGCCAACGGCCGTTATCTGCCGACCTATGTCGCCGGCGGCGTCGAGAACCCGCTCGGCGCGCGCGCGCTTTATCTCGGTTCGACTCTCTACCGCATCCACGGCACCAACCAGCCATGGACGATCGGCGGCGCCGTGTCGTCGGGCTGCATTCGCATGCGCAACGAGGACGTCGTCGATCTCTATGAGCGGGTCGATGTTGGCACGACGGTTGTGGTGATGTAATCTGCGGTTGATTTTGTTGCCGAGTCTGTCAAGAAGTCTCGGGATCATCAGAATACGGGGGACGGGCCGTGTGGGGATACGGTCGGTCACGAAAGGGGGGCCCCGCCCAACCCCCCGGCCCGAGTTTTTTTGGGGGGCCCAAATATATTTTTTTTTTTTTTTATAGGGGTGGTGGATGCCCCCCCCCCCCAGGGGGTGGGGATATATG
>NZ_JBVVQQ010000025.1:120247-126024 GCF_055811135.1 Mesorhizobium sp. WSM4817
TGGGGGCGCGCGCCGCCTGCGCCCGTCCCCTGGCGCGCTCGGTTGGTGTGGGGGGGGGGGGGGGGCCGGCCCCCCCCCGCGCCCCCCCCCCCCCCCCCCCCCCCCCTTTCTGTTTCCGGGACGCCATAGGATAGTTTAGTTTGACAGGATCGGGTGGTACGTCGCGCCCGCGGCATGGCGGTTCGCATTCTCGCTGCCATTCTCCTCTGTATTTTGCTATGTCGGCTGCAACGCTTCCAGACAAAAGGCCTTGCTCAATGTCCCTGTCCGACGACAGCCGCTATCTCCGGGGCGGTCCGGTCGCCCAACGCATCATCGCCTCGGTGCGCGAGGATGCAGCGATCGCAACCGCCGAAGGCTTTCCGGCCAAACTGATATCGATTACCGTCGGCGACACGGCTGCAGTCGATGTCTATGTGCGCAACCAGCGCGCCAAGGCGGCACTCGCCGGTATCGGCTTCGAGGAAAGACGATTTCCCGCCGACATCACCGCCGGCGAACTCGAAGCAGCGATCCACGGCCTGAACGCCGATCCGCGCGTCACCGGCATCATCATCCAGCGGCCGGTGCCGGTGCATATCCCGATCAAGACGCTGCAAGCGGCGGTGCATCCGCTCAAGGACGTCGAGGGCATGCATCCAGCCTCGATCGGCAACATCGTCTACAACCAGCTCGACCTCGCACCCTGCACGGCCGCCGCTTCGGTCGAACTGCTCAGGGAAACCGGTCTCGATCTCAAGGGGCTCGAGGTCGTCATCGTCGGTCACTCCGAGATCGTCGGCAAGCCGATCGCCTTCCTGCTGATGAGCGAGGGCGCGACGGTGACGGTGTGCCACCACATGACGCGCTCGGTGGCCGCGCATGCGCGGCGTGCCGATGCTCTGTTCGTCGCCGTCGGCAAGCCGCGGCTGATCAAGGCCGACATGGTCAAGCCCGGTGCGGCCGTCATCGACATCGGCATCAATTCCGAGATCGGACCGGACGGGGAGAGCCGCATCGTCGGTGACGTCGACGCCGAGAGCGTCAAGCATGTGGCGTCCTGGATCACGCCGGTGCCGGGCGGCGTCGGCCCGATCACCGTGGCGATTCTTTTGCGCAACACGATGGTGGCGCTCAGCCGGCAGCGCGCGCGCTACCATGCGACCTATGGCGTGGTGGACAAGCTCGCAGCGGAATAAGCCGGCAGCGCCGGTGGATCACTCCGCCGCAACGGCTGCCCTGCTGTCCGGAACGCCCTCCGGCTGCGGCCCGCCATAGGCCCAGTCGAGCAGCTTTATCGTGTGCACCACCGGCAGTTTCGCGGCGGACGCAATCTGGGTGATGCAGCCGATGTTGCCGGTGGCGACGATTTCAGCACCGGTCGCCTCGATATTTCTCACCTTGCGGTCACGCAGTTGAGCCGAAATCTCCGATTGCAAAATGTTGTAAGTGCCGGCCGAGCCACAGCACAAATGCCCCTCGC
Organism: Mesorhizobium sp. WSM4817; assembly: GCF_055811135.1. Taxonomy (NCBI): domain Bacteria; kingdom Pseudomonadati; phylum Pseudomonadota; class Alphaproteobacteria; order Hyphomicrobiales; family Phyllobacteriaceae; genus Mesorhizobium; species Mesorhizobium sp. WSM4817. The sequence goes on from NZ_JBVVQQ010000025.1 coordinate 121,710, forward strand.
GCGGCTCGCGCACGACGAAGCCGGCTTTGGCCAGAAGCTCCTTCGGCTGGCGGGTGATTTTCTGGCCGTGCTGCATCGAGCAGGCGGAGTGATAGGCGACGATGGTGCCGGGCTTGCGCACCGGCTCGGGCAGATCGATGCTTGCCAGATATTCGGTGATGTCCCTGGCCAGCCCCGACACCCGCGCCGCCTTGTCGGCATAGGCGGGATCGAGGCGCAGCATAAAACCATAATCTTTGATGGTGGTGCCGCAGCCCGACGCAGTGATGACGATGGCATCCAGCCCGCCTTGGTCGATGGCGCGCGTCCAGGCGTCGACATTGCGCCTGGCCGAGGCAAGGGCTGCCGCCTCGCGGCCCATGTGATGCACCAGCGCGCCGCAGCAGCCCTCGCCCTCGGGAACCACGACCTCGACGCCGAGCCGCGTCAGCAGCGCGATCGTCGTGTCGTTGATGGCGGGATCGAGCACGGACTGCGCGCAGCCGGTAAGGATGGCGACGCGGCCATTTTTGCTCGTGCCCTGCCCGGCATGAATGCCCGGCGAAGCCATTGGCGAGGCCGCAGCAATCGACGCCGGGGCGAGCTTGAGCATCGCACCCAGCGGCTTCAGCGCCGGGAGCTTTTCCAGCAATCCGGCGAATGGCTGGCCGAGCTTTGCCAGCTTGAGCGCAGCGCGAAACCGCGAGGGATAAGGCAGGACCAAGGCCAGCATGGCGCGCGTCAGCCGATCGGGCAGCGGCCGCTTGTAGGTTTCCTCGATATGGACGCGGGCGTGGTCGACCAGATGCATGTAGTTGACGCCCGATGGGCAGGTTGTCATGCAGGCGAGGCAGGACAGGCAACGGTCGATATGGGTGACGATCTGCTTGTCGGCCGGTCGGCCGTTCTCCAGCATGTCTTTGATCAGGTAGATCCGCCCGCGCGGCGAATCCAGTTCGTTGCCAAGCGTCACATAGGTCGGGCAGGTGGCCGTGCAGAAGCCGCAATGCACGCATTTGCGCAGGATCTTTTCCGATTCCGCGACATGCGGATCGGCAAGCTGGGCAGCTGAGAAATTGGTCTGCATCTCGTACCTCCTAAGCCATGCGGCCGGGGTTGAGGATCGCCTTCGGATCGAATTCGGCTTTGAGCCGCGCCGACAATGCTGCCAGGTGCGGCGCCTGCGGCTCGAACACCGGCACAGCGGCGCGATGCGAAGGGGCGGCGCGTACCAGCGTCGCATGGCCGCCGCCATACTGTCTCACTACTGCTCGCAGAAGATCGGCTTCGGGATCGCCATGCTCCATGCGCAGCCAGATCAGACCGCCCTGCCAGTCATAAAAGGCATCGACGGCCGCCTGCATGCGCAGCGCCAGCACCATCTGGTGGCCTTGCGCCGGCGCCATCGACACGCGCCACACAGGCTTTTCCAGGCCGTCGGCAAACGGCGCGCAATCGCGGATATCGCGCCAGACCGAATGCGAAGTCTCCCCCGATATTTCCTCGAGCGGGCCGGCATTTCCGAGCAGATCTTTCAGCGCTGCGATGCGGTAGGCGACCGACGGGCCGAACCCCTCGACGCGCAGCAATGTCGCGGCGGTGCTGCCGAGACCGCCGCCGGCGACCCGTGCGGCAACGCGTTCGGGAAGATGGGCAGCACTCGACACTTCGGCGCTGGAACCGAGCGCCAGCGCCATAGCGGCCGCGGCATGATCGTCGAGCAGGCCGCGCACAGCCAGCGTGACTTCGGTCTCGGCAGCGGGCAGCACCTTGAAGGTGACGTCGGTAAGAACGGCAAGCGTGCCCCAGCTGTTGGCCATGAGCTTGGACAGGTCATAGCCGGTGACGTTCTTGACCACGCGGCCGCCCGATTTGAACGCCTCGCCACGCCCCGAAACCGCTGCTATGCCAAGAATATGGTCGCGCGCCGCCCCCGCCTTCAGCCGGCGCGGACCGCAAAGGTTCGCGGCCAGTACGCCGCCGATCGTGCCTTTTCCCTTTTCGCCGCCGAGCAGCGAGCCATAGTCCAGTGGTTCGAAAGCGAGTTGCTGGCCGTTTTCGGCAAGTAATTTTTCGATCTCGGCGAGCGGCGTGCCGGCCTTTGCTGACAGCACCAGTTCAGCCGGCTCGTAGAGCGTCACGCCTGACAGTTTCGACAGGTCGAGCGTGTGCTCGGTCTGCAGCGGACGGCCGATGCCACGCTTGGAGCCATGGCCGAGGATTTCGAGCGGCGTTTCTTCCGCCGCCGCCCAGGCGACAGTGGCGAGAGTTTCGGCGGTGGTGGCGGCGGTGAAGGTGGTCATGGCTGTCCTGGGCGCACATCGGCCGCAGACCCCCTCTCCGTGGGGGGGGGGGGGGCGGCCCCCCCCCCCCCCCCGGGGGGGGGGGGGGGCGCCCCCCCCCCCCCCGCCGCCCCCCCCCCCCCCCCCCCCCCCCCCCCCCCCCGCCTCTGTCCCGCTTTGCGGGATCGAGGAACCGCCATTCCGCGACGCTACCATCAAAACCTCGGAATATCCGGAAACGCCGTCTGGCCGCGATGCACGTGCATGCGTCCGAGCTCGGCGCAGCGGCGAAGCTGCGGAAACACCTTGCCCGGGTTGAGCAGATGGTTGGGGTCGAATGCGCATTTGACCCGCATCTGCTGGTCGAGGTCGATCTGGTTGAACATTTCCGGCATCAGGTCGCGCTTCTCGACGCCGACGCCGTGCTCGCCGGTCAGCACGCCGCCGACCTTGACGCAAAGCCGCAGGATGTCGGCGCCGAAACTTTCCGCCTTGTCGAGCTCGCCCGGCACGTTGGCGTCATAGAGGATCAGCGGATGCAGATTGCCGTCGCCGGCATGGAATACATTGGCGACGCCGAGCCCGTATTTTTCGGAGAGTTCCCGCATGCCGTGCAGGACGCGCGGCAGTTCCTTGCGCGGGATGGTGCCGTCCATGCAGTAATAGTCCGGCGAGATGCGGCCGACCGCCGGAAAGGCCGCCTTGCGGCCGGCCCAGAAACTCAGCCGCTCCTGCTCCGATTGCGAGATGCGGCATGTGGTCGAGCCGTTCCTATAGGCGATTGCCTCAACCAGGCCGATCAGATGATCGACCTCGACGCCCGGCCCGTCGAGTTCGACGATCAGCAGCGCCTCGACATCCAGGGGATAGCCGGCATGGACGAAATCCTCGGCAGCATGGATCGCCGGGCGGTCCATCATCTCCATGCCGCCCGGGATGATGCCGGCGCCGATGATATCGGCGACGCATTGGCCGCCCTGCTCGCTGGTCGGGAAGCCGATCAGCAGCGCGCGAGCCGTCTCCGGCTTCTTCAGGATGCGCACGGTGACCTCGGTGACGACGCCGAGCAGCCCTTCGGAACCGGTCATCACCCCGAGCAGGTCGTAGCCTTCCGCGTCGAGATGCTTGCCACCGAGCCGCACCACCTCACCGTTCATCAGCACCATCTCGATCCCGAGCACATTGTTGGCGGTGAGGCCGTATTTGAGGCAATGCACGCCACCGGAATTCTCCGCGACATTGCCGCCAATCGAGCAGGCGATCTGGGAGGATGGATCGGGGGCGTAATAAAAGCCCTCCTGCTCGACGGCGGTGGTGATGCCGAGATTGGTGACGCCCGGCTGGGCGACGACGATGCGGTTGGGAAAATCGATCTCGAGAATGCGGTTGAACCTGCTCATCACCAACAGCACGGCGTCTTCCAGCGGCAGCGCACCGCCTGACAGCGAGGTGCCGGAACCGCGCGGCACGACGCGGATGTTGCGGTCGTTGCAATATTTCAGCACGCGCGAGACCTGCGCCACCGTTTCGGGCAGCACCACGACCAGCGGCAATTGCCGATAGGCGGTGAGGCCGTCGCTCTCGAAGGCGCGCATCGAATTGGCCGCGTCGACGACGCCCTCGCCGGGCACAATGATGCGCATATCGGCGACGATCTCGTCGCGCCGGCGCATCGTGGCGTCGTCTGGCTTCGGCATCAGCAGGCCGGACATCGACAGTTCCTTCGATCGACTGGTAAAAATCTTTTACCAGCGGCAGGCGCTTGTTGCAAATCCTGCTTTGGCCGAAAGGGAAGCCGATACCGGGACGATCTTGCGCGGGTCGGCGAGAGGGAAGCGCTGACTTTCTCCCCCCTCGACGGGAGATGGCCGCGGGGGGGGGGGGGGGGGGGGGGGGGGGGGGGGAAAAAAAAAAAAAAAAAAAACCCCCCCCCCCCCCCCCCCAAAAAAAAAAAAAAAAAAAAAAGAAAAAAAAAAAAAAACCCACAAAAAAAAAACACACCCCCCACCCCCCCCCCCCCCCCCCAGACGACCAACAAACAAAAACCCAGAGAG